>JAFYVX010000063.1 GCA_017558255.1 Bacteroidaceae bacterium | reverse complement strand
GTGTCGGGGTTCCACCTCTTCCCATTCCGAACAGAGAAGTTAAGCCCGTCCGCGCCGATGGTACTGCACACCCGTGGGAGAGTAGGTAGCCGCCGTTTTTCAGAAGAAGAGACCTTGCAAGCAATAGTTTGCAAGGTCTCCTTGCATTTACTGACTCTCCCCCGGCACCTCTGGAAAGGTGACTGCTTTAGCTTGATGAGCGTAGGTGAACTAATAAAGGTGAAAACGGAAAACTATTTTGAGCGGATGAGCGGATTAGGGGTGAACGGTGAGGGGTGAGCGGTGTTTTATCCACCCCCTCCGCCCTTTGGGCTCGTCCCCCTGTCTCAGAGGGACAGTTGTGAGGGGTGAACGGTGAGTGGATGAGTGGATGAGGGGTGAGCGGATGAGGGGTGAGCGATTAGCAGGAGCAATGTGCTTTCCGCTTTTCGTTTAATTTTTAATCTTAGCTCATTACTCATTACTCACTACTCATTACTCTTTCCTCATTACTCTTTCCTCTTTCCTCTTTCCTCTTTGCTCTTTCCTCTTTCCTCTTTGCTCTTTCCTCTTTGCTCTTTGCTCTGCTATCTGTAATTTTTCACGCTATTATGGTCAATTGTTAATTTAAATTCGTATCTTTGTGCGGGAAAAAATAATGAGTATGAAAAGATTATATTGGTTATTTATAATTGCTGTTTTTGCCATAGTTTCGTGTTCAAGCGAAGAAAAGACGTATGGTGAGCAGAAGAAGCAGGAGCGTGAGGTTGTGAGTCGTTTCATCAATCGTAATGTGGTGATGATGATAGGTAATGATACTTTGCTCAACCTTGGTAAGATTAAGGTCATTACTGAAGAGGAATTCGATTTGCAGGATAGTACCACTAATGTTGAGAACAATGAGTTTGTTTTGTTCACACAGTCTGGTGTTTATATGCAGATTGTGCGTGAGGGTAATGGAAAACGCATAGAGCCCGGAGAAAGTCGTCGTTTGGCATGTCGTTTCTGGGAATACAATATGATGGGTGACAGTTTGCAGCTGACCAATCGTGTCATGAAATTTGCTGTTAATCCGGAGATTATCAATGTTTCTAATAATTCAGGATATATTAGTGGCAGTTTTGATCTGACGGTTCCAACAGGAAGTTTGATTTATAAAGCATACGGTGATACGCAAGTACCCGATGGATGGCTTAAAGCTCTGGAGTTTTTGCGTGTCGGACCTCAGACTACTGATGAGAACCGTATTGCCAAGGTCAGGTTGATTGTGCCTCATAGTTCGGGACATTCACATGCAACAGCCAGTGTATATCCATGTTTCTATGAACTAACGTTCCAGGAGTTATGATATATGTACATATACCATTCTGTAAGTCGCGGTGTCTATACTGCGACTTTTTTTCTACAACTTCGCTGGATCTGAGAGGTGGTTTTCTGCGGTCTCTTTTGAATGAGATAAAGGAACGTACAGAGGAGATACGCCTTGCGCGCGCGAATACTATATATATAGGTGGTGGGACGCCAAGTCAGATGGCCCCCAATGACCTAAAGGCAATATTTGACACATTGCAATGCATTTCTCCCCTTGAAGAGGGTGCAGAGGTGACTATGGAATGCAATCCGGATGATGTAAGTTCGGAATTTATTGAGGGTTTGCTTGCTACGCCTGTTAATAGAGTCAGTATGGGTGTGCAGTGTATGAACGACGACTTGTTGCACCTGTTGAACCGTCGCCATACTGCAGAGCAGGCCCGCAAGGCAGTGGAGATGTTGCGTTGTGCCGGTTACCATAATATCAGCATTGATCTTATGTATGGCCTGCCTGGCCAGACGATGGAAATGTGGCAGAATGATGTAGACGAATTATTATCCATGCGTGTACCGCACTTAAGCGCCTATTCATTGCAATGGGAGGAGGGTACCGCCCTATATCGCATGATGGAAAAAGGGCAGGTGAGTGAAGCCCCTGAAGAACTTTCTATAGAGATGTATCGCTATCTGGTGGAGGCTACAAGGTGTGCAGGAATGGAGCACTATGAAATCAGTAATTATGCTCTGCCTGGAATGAGAGCAAGACACAATAGTGGATATTGGCGCAATGAGGCTTACGTAGGACTGGGACCAGGAGCGCACAGTTACGACGGCAAGGCAAAGCGTAGCAGTAATCCTCCTGATCTATTGTATTATATCAAAACCACTGGATTGCCGCAGCAGGAAGTGGAACTTCTTGATGAAGATGCTTTGTATGAGGAGTATGTCCTCAAGAGTTTGCGTACAATGGACGGACTGGACTTAGGTTTGCTTGCTCCGAAATATAGGAATTATGCACTTAAGATGGTGCAGCCACACATATTGGCTGGACGGGTTGAGCACCATGGTGACGTGTTGAGGCTGACAGAGGATGGTATATTTGTGTCAAACGACGTGATGTCTGATATGATGTTGTAAAACATAGTGGGGGATGGGAGCGTTTTCAATAAAAAAGTGTATTTTTACGTCCGATTTCGGCATTTTTCCAGCATTTGTCGGGCAAATGCCACATATAGGACATAACTTAACACTAATACACTATGAAGACCTATCAGACACAAGAAATCAAGAACATTGCCTTGCTTGGTAATGACGGTAGCGGTAAGACAACCCTCACTGAGAGCCTGCTCTATGAAGCAGGAGTAATCAGCCGTAGAGGACGTATTACACAGCATAATACCGTCAGTGACTATTTCCCCGTAGAGCAGGAGTATGGCTACAGTGTTTTCAGCACTGTATATCATGTGGAGTGGAACGGCAAGAAGCTGAACATCATAGACTGCCCCGGTAGTGATGACTTTGTTGGCGCTGCTATGACCGCCCTTAACGTAACCGATACAGCAATCCTTCTGCTGAAGGGTGCAAACGGTGTAGAGGTAGGCACACAGAACCATTTCCGTTATACAGAGAAGTTAGGCAAGCCCGTCATCTTCCTGGTGAACCAGTTGGACGATGAGAATACCGACTTTGACAGCATCCTGGAGCAGTTGACCGACGTGTACGGTTCTAAGGTGGTGCCCGTACAGTATCCTTTGCAGACTGGTCCCAATTTCAACTCCCTGATTGACGTGCTTCTGATGAAGAAGTATTCATGGGGTCCTGAAGGTGGTGAGCCTACAATCGAGGATGTTCCAGCAGAGGAAATGGACAAGGCCATGGAGATGCACAAGGCATTGGTTGAGGCTGCTGCCGAGCACGATGAGGGTTTGATGGAGAAGTTCTTCGAGAGCGAGAGCCTGACAGAGGACGAGATGCGCGAGGGTATCCGTAAGGGTTTGGCCGCTCGTGGCATGTTCCCCGTGTTCTGTGTATGTGCCGGCAAGTGCATGGGCGTACGTCGTCTGATGGAGTTCCTTGGCAATGTAGTTCCTTTCGTAGACCAGATGCCAAAGGTTCACAATACACGTGGAGAGGAGGTTGCTCCCGTTGTTGATGCTCCCACCAGCCTTTATGTATTCAAGACTGCCGTAGAGCCCCATATCGGTGAGGTTCAGTACTTCAAGGTTATGCAGGGTAAGGTGCACGAGGGTGATGACTTCACCAATGCCGATCGTGGTAGCAAGGAGCGCATGGCTCAGTTGTTCTGTTGCGCAGGTGCCACCCGTATCAAGGTAGAGGAACTTGTTGCTGGTGATATAGGTTGTACCGTCAAACTGAAGGACGTGAAGACCGGCAATACCCTGAATGCCAAGGGAGCCGAGCACCGCTTCAACTTCATCAAGTATCCCAACCATAAGTATTCACGTGCCATCCGCGCCGTTAATGAGAGCGAGACCGAGAAGATGATGAACGCTCTTAACAAGATGCGCGAGGAGGATCCCACATGGAAGATAGAGCAGAGCAAGGAACTGAAGCAGATTCTGGTTCATGGCCAGGGTGAGTTCCATCTGCGCACCTTGAAGTGGCGTATGGAGAATAACGAGAAGATTCAGATTGTCTTCGACGAACCCAAGATTCCATACCGTGAGACAATCACCAAGGCTGCACGTGCCGACTATCGTCATAAGAAGCAGTCTGGTGGTGCCGGTCAGTTCGGTGAGGTGCACATGATTGTAGAGCCCTACTATGAGGGTATGCCTGCTCCCGAGGTTTACAAGTTCGGCAACCAGGAGTATCGTATCAACGTAAAGAACACCGAGACCGTTGAACTGGAGTGGGGTGGCAAGCTCGTATTCATCAACAGTATCGTAGGTGGTTCTATCGATGCACGTTTCATGCCAGCCATTCTGAAGGGTGTGATGCAGCGTATGGAGCAAGGTCCTCTGACCGGATGCTATGCCCGCGACGTTCGTGTTATCGTTTACGATGGTAAGATGCACCCAGTGGACAGCAACGAATTGTCGTTCATGCTTGCTGGCCGTAATGCATTCAGCGCAGCTTTCCGCGAGGCAGGTCCAAAGATTCTGGAGCCTATCTACGACGTAGAAGTATTTGTTCCCAGCGATAAGATGGGTGACGTGATGAGCGACCTGCAGGGACGCCGCGCAATGATTACCGGTATGCAGAGTGAGAACGGTTATGAGAAACTGACATGCAAGGCTCCATTGAAGGAGATGTCAAGCTACTCAACTGCATTGTCAAGTCTTACTGGTGGTCGTGCAAGCTTCATCACCAAGTTTGCAAGCTATGAACTTGTGCCCGGTGATGTACAGCAGAAGCTTGTTGCCGAATATAAGGGTGTAGATGAGGACTAAAAATCCCAGTAAAAGAAAGGAATGACTAATCGGAATAAGGAATGAGACGATAGTTGCTGTTTTATTAACCATTGGAACTTCCATTTCTAAATAAAAGTGAAAAAGAGGGCTTTTTGAGTCCTCTTTTTTGTTAGATACATCTATGATACATATATTTGCAGTATGAAACGATGGGTTATATGGACTATATGCCTGACAATGGGCGTTTGCTTCCTGGTCTTGCTTTATCTGCAGCTCAGATATGCAAGAACCATGATGACTATCAGGCGCGAACAGTTCAATGAGAGCGTGTTGAGAAGTCTGGACATGGCATCCAGGAATATGGAGCGCAATGAGACCATGATTTACTTGCGCGAGGTGGTAGGGCTCTACGGAGATTCGTTGGATGCCTATTCCCCTTCCTATGGAATGGATCTGACCATGACTGGTATGCATAGTTTCCAGCGTAGGATACGCAATGCATACATTTATGAAAAGGAGGTGCTTGACGAGGTTATCCTTCGTGTCCTGTATGCTTCTGGCGAGAAGGGTTTTGAACAACGAGTTGATAAGGACTTCCTTGTTCAAACGTTGAGACGTTGCTTGCGTAACAATGGCATCGATCTGATTTTCCATTACCGTGTTTTCAACAGTGAGGGAAAGGAAGTTTACCGCTGTCCCGATTACGATCCCAAAGGAGAGGAATACAGTTACACGCAGACGTTGTTCCGCAATGACCCCACTGGTAAGATGGGTTTGGTAAGCATACATTTCCCCTCTCTCAACAAATACGTTCTTGAAGTGGCCAATATGATATACTTGGCACTGCTCTTTACCATTTTCCTGTTCGTTGTCTTCCTTATAACAGTTTATCTGGTAGTAAGACAGAAGAAATTGAGCGAACTCAAGAATGATTTTATCAACAACATGACCCACGAGTTCAAGACTCCTATTTCTACCATCAGCATTGCCGCCCAAATGCTTGCAGACAGTAAGCTGCAGAAATCATCCGAGACATACGAGCGTCTGAGCGATGTCATATACGGCGAGACAAAGAGGTTGCGCTTTCAGGTCGAAAAGGTATTGCAGATGTCGCTTTACGAAGGCGGCAACATCGCACTTAAGTTGCAGACTTTGGATGCCAATGACGTTATCGACAGTGTTGTCCAGACCTTCGATATCAAGGTGACTCAGAATGGTGGTTCGATAGAAACGAAGCTTGAGGCGCAGAACTCCAATGTCAGAGTGGACGAAATGCATTTCACGAACATAATTTTCAATCTGATGGATAATGCCGTCAAGTACAAGCGCGATGATGTGCCATTGAATCTCGAGGTGTCAACGTGGAATGAGTCTGAAAATCTGTTCATTCAAATAGCTGACAATGGAATTGGCGTCCAGAAGGAGGATCTTAAGAGAATATTCGACAAATTCTATAGAGTCCACACGGGTAACACCCATAATGTAAAGGGTTTCGGACTTGGACTCGCATATGTACACAAGATGGTAAAACTGCATCGTGGTACAATAAAGGCAACAAGTGAGTTTGGCAAAGGTACAACGTTTACCATCTGTTTGCCATTAGATAAATGAAATTAATAACTTACCCTAAGGAGGATTCCTTGTATAGAAGGCAAGGTGTTCCATTAGGATCTAATAAGAATGATTATGGAAAACAAACAGAGAATTTTGTTGTGTGAGGACGAAGAGAGTCTTGGCATGCTTTTGAGAGAGTACCTGCAGGCGAAGGGCTACGATGCAGAATTGTATCTTGATGGTGAGGCTGGTTACCGTGCTTTCATGAAGGGGCACTTCGATATGTGTCTGTTTGACGTTATGATGCCCAAGATGGATGGTTTCACACTTGCCAAGGAAATACGTCTTATCAATCAGGATATACCCATAATATTCCTTACTGCGAAGAATCTGAAGGATGATATCCTTGACGGTTTCAAGGTGGGTGCTGACGATTATCTGACCAAGCCTTTCTCGATGGACGAACTGGTCTTCCGCATGGAGGCTATCCTGCGTCGTGTCAAGGGAAAGACAAAGAAAATACAGACTGTGTACCAGCTGGGCAAATACATATTTGATACCCAACGCCAGTCGCTCACAATTGGTGATGAAAACACCAAGCTTACCACCAAGGAATGCGAGTTGCTCGCTCTTCTCTGTGCTCACTCCAATCAGGTGCTGGAGCGTGAGCTGGCTTTGAAGACCATCTGGATCGATGACAACTATTTCAATGCACGTTCAATGGATGTGTATATAACAAAGCTGAGAAAGCATTTAAGAGCCGATCCACGCATTGAGATTAATAATGTTCACGGCAAGGGATACCGTTTGATCGTGCCAGAGGAGGAATAAAAAGTGCGAATTTGGTGAGAACAAAAATAAAAAGGGAGGAAGACCAACTGGTTTTCCTCCTTTCCCTTTTTTTGTGTGAATGTTATGCCTTGGATGCCTTGCCCGTTACGTGAATGTGGGTTGGAACTGCGGCAATGATCAATAGCATTGCTAATCCTTGGATCCAATTCTGGTCAACAGTGCCCAAACCCCAGAATCTGTCGGCAGCGTAACTGATCAGTAGAATCAGCGCTCCAATGACAATCATGATGATACCTGTGTACTTCATTTTTATTCTATATATAGTTGTTTATTGTCAGGTAAATGCATTTTTAGATGTACTTGCACAAAAGTACAATGCAAAATAATGAAATTTATCTGAGATGACCTAATAAAAGCGTCTAAAAAAGAGTCTTCCTTGTAAAAAATGATGCAAATAGTTGTGTACATCATATAAAAGCAGTACCTTTGCATCGCATTTTTGCACAATTAACTAATTAATTAATCATTTATCAACGTATTATGAACCAATACGAAACCGTTTTCATTTTGACTCCCGTTTTGTCTGATGAACAGATGAAGGAAGCGGTAGAGAAGTTCAAGGGCGTTCTTGCTAAGTGTGGTGCTGAGATCATCAACGAGGAGAACTGGGGCCTGAAGAAGCTTGCTTACCCAATTGAGAAGAAGAGCACCGGTTTTTATGAGCTCATTGAGTTCAAGGCTACTCCCGAGACTATCAAGACTCTGGAGATCGCTTACCGTCGTGACGAGAGAGTGCTGCGCTATCTGACTGTAAAGATGGAGAAGTATGCAGCTGAGTATGCTGAAAAGCGTCGTAACAATAAAAAGGAGGCATAAACATGGCACAGTCTGAAATTCGTTATCTGAACGCTCCTGCAATTGATATCAAGAAGAAGAAGTACTGCCGTTTCAAGAAGAGCGGTATCAAGTATATCGATTATAAGGATCCCGAGTTCCTGAAGAAGTTCCTGAACGAGCAGGGTAAGATTCTTCCCCGTCGTATCACCGGTACATCTTTGAAGTACCAGCGTCGTGTGGCTCAGGCCGTTAAGCGTGCTCGTCACTTGGCTCTGCTGCCCTTCGTAACCGATTTGATGAAGTAAACTTAAGGAGGAAGTAGATATGGAAATTATTCTGAAAGAAGATATCATTGGCTTGGGTTTCAAGAATGAAATCGTAAGTGTGAAGGCTGGTTATGGCCGTAACTACCTGATTCCTTATGGCAAGGCTGTTATCGCCAGCGAGAGTGCTAAGAAGCAGTTGGCTGAGGATCTGAAGCAGAAGGCTGTTAAGCTGGCTAAGATCAAGGCTGAGGCTGAGGCTATGGCAGAGAAGCTGAACGCTGTTCAGTTGACTATTCCTGCTAAGGTTAGCGCTACTGGTCAGATCTATGGCAGCGTCAACAACCTGCACATTGCTGAGGAGTTGGCTAAGCTCGGTCTTGAGGTTAACCGCAAGATCATCGTTCTGAAGGACGTTAAGGAGGTTGGTTCTTATGTTGCTTTGGTTAAGTTGCACAAGGAAGTTACTGCAAACGTTGCTTTCGACGTAGTAGCAGAAGGTGCTGAGGCTCCCGTAGCAGAGGCTTAATTCCTGTAATACAGAAATAACTGTAAAACTATAACGGCCCTTGTGCCGAATATGATCCCCGAGGCAGTGATGCTTCGGGGATTATTGTGTCATATTGATTTATCATATTGGGTATAGGGCATTTCCATACTTTCACCCCGATGGACAATAAGCAAAAAAAAGAGGACCTGCAAAGGTCCTCTTTTAGTGTGTAATATCTTACGCAACTAATTACTGAGCGCAAACGCTATCGTTGCAGCAGATAGAATCACCGCAGCAGCTGTCCTGAGCAACGCTGTCGCATACGAGTGAATCGCATGCTATGCTATCAGTGCACTCGGTGCCAGTAGTCTTGTTACCGCAAGAAGCGAAAGAAACAGCTACGATAGCTGCGAATACAAATGCTAACTTCTTCATTTTTCTTAGTTTTTAATACTGTAAAACAATCGTTATTTCCTTATTTGCGGTGCAAAGGTACGACATTTTTTTAATATCATGGTTCAGTTTGGGCAATTATTTTTAGATGTTTTTGTGTTCTTTTAACTACTATGATTGTAAAGTACTGATAATCAGTCATAAGAGTTTCTTTTGTATTGATGGGCTTTTGGGGTTGATTTGCGTATTTTATGTTCTATATCATGTTATTTGTATAATAAATTGTCTTTTTCCTATCTTCCGTCCATGGAGAAACTGTTCGGTTTTGTCCCTGTTTTAACCCAAATCGATCATTAGCGCGTAACAGTCTAATGACTGATTTGGTTTAATATCCAACTTTGTTTTGAACTTAGCATACTTATTTGTACCTTTGCATCATGAATATGTTTGAAGACAAGAAGGCGGTATATTATACATTGGGTTGTAAACTGAACTTTGCAGAGACGAGTAGTGTGGGGACAGAACTGAAGACCCATGGTGTGCGTACCGCACGCAAGGGAGAGATAGCGGATATATGCGTAGTCAATACGTGTAGTGTCACTGAGGTGGCAGACAGCAAGTGCCGTCAGGCCATTCATCGTCTGGTCAGGAACCATCCCGGCGCTATTGTGGTGGTTACGGGATGTTATGCTCAGTTGAAACCAGAGCAGGTTTCTGCCTTAGAGGGTGTCGACTTGGTGTTGGGCAGCAATGAAAAGGGGCAGATTGTAGAAGCGATAGCAGAACGCTTGCAGATGATGCCTGAGGAACGCAAGTTGATGGCTCATGAACACCGTACCGTTCGTACGGCTGATATACGCAACTTCATGCCATCGTGCTCTTGTGGTGACAGGACACGATATTTCCTTAAGGTGCAGGATGGTTGTGACTATTATTGTACCTATTGCACCATCCCCTTTGCACGTGGACGTTCAAGGAATGGTAGTATAGATTTGCTCTTGGGTCAAGCAAGAGAAGCTGCATTGGCAGGTGCAAAGGAAATTGTCATTACCGGAGTGAATATAGGCGACTTCGGCAAGACAACGGGTGAGAGTTTCCTTGACCTGCTCAAGGCTCTTGACAACGTGGAGGGCATAGAGCGTTACCGTATCTCCAGCATTGAACCCAACCTGCTCACCGACGAGGTGATACAGTTTTGCGCACAGAGTCGTGCCTTTATGCCACACTTCCATATTCCTTTGCAGAGTGGAAGCGATGAGGTGTTGCGTCTGATGCGCAGAAAGTACGACACCGCCTTGTTCCGTAGCAAGGTGGAACGTGTGCTGGAACTCATGCCTGATGCCTTCATTGGTGTTGACACCATCGTGGGCACCCGTGGCGAAACCGAAGAACTGTTCCAGGAAGCCTACGACTTCATGGCCTCTCTGCCCGTGGCACAATACCATGTGTTCCCTTATAGCGAACGCCCCGGCACCAAGGCATTGGAGATTCCCCACAAGGTGCGCCCCGAGGAGAAGAAGGAGAGGAGTCAGAAGATACTTGACCTAAGCGAAAGCATAACTCATGCCTTTTATGAAAGATACATAGGTAAGGTTCGCCCTGTGCTGCTCGAGCATAGCAAAAGCAAGCGCACGATGCATGGTTTTACCGACAACTACATCCGTGTGGAGATAGATTTGCCAGAAGGAGTCCAGAGCAACATGGTGGACAATACCATAGTGAATGTCCGCCTTGGAGAGTTTAATGCCGATGGCACGGCTTTGAAAGGGGAGATTGAAATCTGAAAGGTGACTGCTTTAGCTTGATGAGCGAAGGCGAATAAAGGTGAAAAATAGGACTCTCCCCCAGCCCCTCTGCAAGAGAGGGGAGTAGATACGATTGTGAGATGAAAGCTGATGGACGGGGAGAGCTGAGTGCTGAGTGAGGAAAGTAGAGGCGCTGCGGTAGCGTCCGAAATAAACGCTCCAAGTTGGATTAAAACTGACGACATAGCAATGAGCATACAAAAACAAGGCAAGATATCTATAGTAATTCTTAACTGGAATGGCGCAGACATGATGCGCCGTTTCCTGCCCTCTGTGCTGAAGCATAGTGGTGATGCGGAGATAGTGGTGGCTGACAATGGTAGTACCGACGATTCTTTAGCAATGCTCAGTAGTGAGTTTCCCAATGTGCGTCAGGTTGTGCTCGACAAGAACTATGGTTTTGCCGAAGGCTACAACCGTGGTCTGAACTCCATAGATGCCGAATACTACCTCCTGCTCAATAGCGATGTGGAGGTGCGCGAAGGATGGTTGGCACCGATGATGGAGTATATGGACGCACATCCCGAGGTGGCGGCATGCCAACCCAAGCTGCTCTGCCAGTGGTCGCCCAAGGACTTTGAATATGCCGGTGCATGTGGTGGATACATAGACGCTCTGGGTTATCCCTATTGCCGAGGACGTGTGATGGGCACCATAGAGGAGGACCATGGACAATACGACGACATTGCCCCAGTGCTATGGGCAACAGGAGCATGCCTGCTTATCCGAAGCAAGGACTATTGGGAAGTGGGCGGTTTGGACGGACGCTTCTTTGCACATCAGGAGGAGATAGACCTTTGTTGGCGTCTCAGAAGTCGGGGTAGGGGAGTGGTGTGCGTGCCTCAAAGTGTGGCATATCACCTTGGTGGCGGCACTCTGCCACAGGGCAACCCACGCAAGACCTTCCTCAACTTCCGCAACAATCTCCTTCTTTTATACAAGAATCTTCCCGAAGAGAGGCTCTCCAGGGTGATGCGTCTCCGTTTTTGGCTCGATGCCTTGGCAAGCATACAATTCCTGCTCACCATGCAATGGGGCTCGTTCCTTGCTGTTTGGAAAGCACGCCGTGCTTTTCATGAAATGAAGGAAGACTTCCGCAAGGACCGCGAAGAGAACCTGCGCAAGACCATCCTCTCTCCAGTGCCAGAACAAAGCACCTTCTCACTTCTGTGGCAATATTATATAAAAGGTAAAAAGACATATAGCAAGTTGTGCGACCAATAAGTTCACATATCAAGGCAATCTCCCTCCTTGGCCTGCCCATTGTGGTG
>JAFYVX010000062.1 GCA_017558255.1 Bacteroidaceae bacterium | reverse complement strand
TCTATGGAATTGAGTCTTGCCTACATATCTGAGCGAGTGACTGCTGTAATGCGTCCTATAACCTGGAGAAGTAATCTTTATAATGCATGACTTGAGTTTCCATTCTCGTCTTACCTTAATTGAGAATGATCCACCTGAGCGAGATTTACAACTATCCAGCACCACACTATCCTCATTCATAAGATATACATTCACATCACCTATTTTGGCATTTGTAAAATCATCTCTTACTTGGGATATGAAATAATAAGGTGGCACGTCCTTCAGCGAGGCTTTGGCCTGTACATTTATATTGCCGTTCTTCACCTTCACCTTCACACCAAGTCCCTTGCACAGACTTTTTATTGCCCTCAAGGCATCCTCTTCGTCAATCCTGGCAGAAGTGGTCAGATACGTAAGGCCATCGGAAAGGATGGATACAGTGTATTCCGTCTGCCCCTGCTCTATGGTGCGGATGGCATCAATCAGGGGAGTGTTCCTGAACTGGTGCGACACTTGGGCACAGATAATCTGGGCCAAAAGCAACAATATAGTTAGCAAGTAGTATCTCATTCCTGCTCCTCCTTCACACCGTACAGGAAACTGCGTGACACCCTGTACATATTGGCATAATGTTGTTTGAATAATATATGGATTACTATCTCTTCTTTGGGTTCTTGTTCAAATGGTACACAAGATGAAGCATGGCATAGTTGGGCAATGTCCTGTTCCATGTCTCGGTTCGGCCCTGTGCATTGACTACGTACTGGGTGGAGGAGAGTTGGTGGAAAAGGTCGAAAGCCTCAACCTTTGCAATAAGTTTTCCCTTTAGGAACGGTTGGCTGACAGATGCATTAAATACGAAGTCGTCGGTGTTTAGTGCATCGCTACCATATCCACGGCGGCTATACATATTGCCATCTACGGAAATGGTCGTTTTCAATTTGGGTATAGTGTATCGTGCATTCAAGCCGTACTGGTAGTCAAAGGCATTAAGCGTGGTAAAGTCGCGCATCTGGCTTTCTGAGTGACGCCAGGAAACATTGCCTTTTGCCCTGATGCTGAAGTCCTGCTTCTGATACTGAACCCAGAGGCCATCACTCAACGTAAGGGTATTGACGGCATTCGGGGTGCTTTCCGTCATGCCAGTTTGCAACACATGGTCTATGGAATGGTTGTATGTGGCATTGAATGTCGTCTGCCATGACCAGCGCTGTTGTTTGTCCAGGAAACTGTTATAGTCGAACTTGCCCGAGGCAACATAAGCGCCACTGACATTCTGTGGCTGGTAGGTATACTGGGAGTTGTCTGGATTAAACACTACTGACTGCGCCACCTGACGGTGGTAATATTTGAAATCTCCCCTGATGTTGTATTGTTCTCCCCTGCGCTTGCTTTCCCTATCGTTGAAGTTTATATTGAATGAGGTTGTCATGTTACCTTTCAGATTGGGGTTACCCAGCTTTACCACCTGTGGTGTGGAGTCGTCCATATAGTCAAGGAGGTCAAACATTGAAGCATTTCCCTGCTCATGACTTATGTTAAAGCTTAGTTGTTCGCGTTCCTTTTTAGTGGGGAGTATCTTGAAGTTTAACGAGGACATAAAGCCATAGCTCGTGCGATTGTTGTCCTGTATGGTATTGTTGCGCGTATATGTCAGATTCTCGCAGCTGATGAGGCTGGTGAAGTTTAATTTCAAAGAAACGTACTCCATCTTGTAGAATTGCCCTGAAATATACTTGCGCCATTTCAGCATAACTGTCGGTGTGTTGGTGTACTCACTATAATTGCTCTCGTAAGAGTTCCTATAGTCGGTAATTGCCAACAAGGCATCCAACTGAGAGGGCAAGGCAATAGTGTCGGGATGATATAGGTTGTCCCGTTCGTATCTTTTTGCAAACACCTGGCGGTCCTGTATTTCAAGACGAAGATTCTTGAACAACTCCTTATCCCACGCTAGGTGGATACTGCCATTTGTTTCCCTATGATGGAAGTCATTGGCATTATATTGTGTCTGCACGGATGCATTTACGAACTGCTCTGTCAGGTAGGCACGGGCCGTCTCGTTCCTATCCTCGCTGTGATTGAATCCGTAAAAGATAGCAAGTGGACGAAGAATGGGATTGTTTATGCGAGGCGATATGAAACCGCCCACTCCCACACGGTAAGAATAGCCGTCGTTATAGTGCGAACTGCGTAAACGTGTGTTGATGCTGTCCAGGAAGTCCTCCGAGATGGATTCGCCGTTTCCCTTATATTTATTATAGGTAAAGTCCACTCCAAGGTCGGTATATATCTTGTTGGGTATAGTAAGTTTCAGGCTGTTCTTGGCTAATAGCTTGTATGCGTGTGATGTGCTGGAGGCCTTGTATGTGGAATATGGCATACTGCCGTCCAGGAAGAGTTCACGGCGTTGGGCAGTCTCTCCAAAGTCCTTGGAAGCGGTAAAGTCGACCATAAAGTTTTCCTTAACGTTGCCGTTCTTTGACTGGTAGTCTACCTCTGCTGCCACACTTTTGGTTGTAAGCATGGAGCGGGGCATGTCCTCTGGTTTCCAACTGTCCGATTCTCCGATGTGACGTTTCTCGTTTACATTATTAGCATTACCCAAGAGTGTAAAACGAAGTCTGTCTGTAAATCCCAGCAGGAATGCACGGCCAAGCCAACGCTCCTTGGTTCCCCCGGCAGCCTCTATGTTGGCAATATAGCCATTGCGGTATTCGTCCTTAAGGTTTACGTCCATTACATATTTCTTTGGATCAACCTCGTAGCCCAGGGCACGGCTACGGTCGCTCTCCATTTCATAAACCTTAATCTTATTCACCGTATAATAAGGCAGATTCTCCAAAAGAACCTTGCTATTACCTCCAAAGAAGGTACGCGAGCCTAACAGAAGTTCGTCCACCTTGCGCCCGTTGACAAATATTTCGCCGTCCTCGTTCATCGTCACTCCAGGCATCTGCCTTATCAGGTCATCAAGCATGGAACCTTCTGGCAACTTGAAAGCCGTGGCATCGTATATCAAGGTATCACCCTTATAGAACATCTTTAGTCTTGTTGCTGTAACCGCAACTTCGTCAAGCGTCCTTTCAAGAATACGACGCAGTTCGAGCGGAGAGTCAAGTCCCCATGGATAATCTATCCCTCCTTTAACCTTAAGAATCTGCCAGGCATCCTCATAACCAGCAAGGGTGGCACGCAGAAGATAGGTATTTGTCTGGTTTGGTACTTGCAGAGAGAACATGGCTGTTCCATAGCGCTCTCCGTCTTTCTTGTTCATAGTGACCGTGATGGAGTCCTGCACAATAATGCTGTCCGCGGTCAGTAACGACACACGTGCATTGGGAAGAGGTATTTTCAGGAATCCATCACGCACAGAACCTAATATGAGTTGGTGTGATGGCATGTCCTTCAGCGAGGCTTTGGCCTGTACATTTATATTGCCGTTCTTCGCCTTCACCTTCACACCAAGTCCCTTGCACAGACTTTTTATTGCCCTCAAGGCATCCTCTTCGTCAATCCTGGCAGAAGTGGTCAGATA
>JAFYVX010000061.1 GCA_017558255.1 Bacteroidaceae bacterium | reverse complement strand
TGCATCAGTTCCTCGTCGATAGCCAGACGGCCGGCGGTATCCACGATGACAACATCATACGCCTTTGACTTTGCCTCGCGGATGGCATTGAGGGCAACCTGAACAGGATCAGTGGCACCCTCCTCGATATATACGGGCACGCCAACCTGCTCACCGAGCACGCGCAACTGCTCCATAGCAGCAGGACGGAAGGTGTCGCAGGCTGCCAGAAGAGGAGACTTGTGCTTCTTCTCCTTGAGCATCTTGGCCAACTTGCCGCTCATGGTGGTCTTACCGGAACCGTTCAAACCTGCCATCAAAATGATGGAGGGGTCGCCAATACGGCCGGGCAGATTGATTTCTGCGGTCTCGCCACCCATCAGTTCTGCCAGTTCGTCGTGCACGATCTTCACCATCAGCTGCTGGGGCTTCACGGCGGTGAGCACGTCCTGGCCAAGAGCCTTCTGCTTGACGGTGTCGGTGAAGGTCTTTGCCACCTTGTAGTTTACGTCGGCATCGAGAAGAGCACGGCGCACGTCCTTGAGGGTCTCGGCAACGTTGATTTCGGTAATCTTGCCCTCACCCTTCAGTATTTTCCACGAGCGTTCAAGACGCTCCGAAAGATTTTCAAACATATATCCTATATTATTATATTATTTCGTCTTAAATGAATCACCTCAGACCAAGTATCGTCTCTGCCAGAGGGATGATAACCTTGCCCAACACCTCGCCATTCAGGTAATGCTCGCCCTCGAAGAGCGACATCTGAGTAGCGCCGTAATGCTTGCGGAAGTCGGGCTGGCAATTGACATTCTTGTCCCTGGTGCCGAACAATCCCCACACCAGCTGCTTCTCCTCGGGGGTGATGCCCAGGAAACTCTGCTTCTCCACCTCCTTGAACTCGGCAATCATCTGCTTGTCCACCTTGAAGTCCTTGGCGCCATCCTCGCGCTTGTTGCGAAACTCCTGGCGGCCCATGCCACGGAAGGTGAGCAGGCGAGCCATGTGGAAGGAAGGGTTCACCAGAATGCGCCTGATGCCGTGCAGCTGCTCGGCATACATGGCACCCATGGAGGTGGCAACGATAAGGTCGGGCTTGTGCTCCTGCACATAATCGTGCAGAAAGGCAATGGCACAAAGCGGCTCTACGGGCACATCGGGACTCAGTACCTGCACTCCCTTGGGATAGAAGTGATTACGCATCTGGGTGGCACTGCCTGTGCTACCAGCCGAAGCGAATCCATGTATGTATAGTACCTTCATCGTATCCTGTAGAAAAGAAAAGAACTCTCCAGCAAAGAAATAATCTTTAACCGGAGAGTTCCACCACCACTTCAGTTGCGGGGGTCCGACTCGAACGGGCGACCTCCAGGTTATGAGCCTGGCGAGCTACCAACTGCTCCACCCCGCGATATTGTATCGCCAAACAAGAAGCAACTGAGGCGCTGTTTCCCGTTTGCGAGTGCAAAGGTATGCCTTTTTTCCGATACCACCAAACGTTTTCGTGAAAAATTGCAAAATAATTGTTTATATGGCAGAAAAGGCGTATCTTTGTGCAGAAATACACCTTATATATAAAAAATATAGCATGGCGGTAGAAAAAACAAGGAACAAACTGATAGAGGTGGCACGTACTCTGTTTGCCAAACAGGGCATTGAGGAAACCACGATGAACGACATAGCACTGGCTTCCGGCAAGGGCAGGCGTACGCTCTACACATACTTCAAGAGCAAGGAGGACATCTACGATGCCGTAGTGCAGGACGAGCTGGAACTGATGGCACAGAAGATGGCAGACGTGGCACAGCAGGAAATGGACCCCGAGGACAAGCTCGTGGCACTCATCTATGCACACCTGCAGGCTATCAAGGAGGTGGTTCAGCGCAACGGCAACATACGTGCCGAATTCTTCCGCGACATATGGAGAGTAAGCCTCATACGCCAAAGGTTTGACCGCAACGAGAAGATGCTGCTTACCAACATCCTTACCGAGGGCGTGCAGAAGGGCCTGTTCGAGATAGACGACGTTGCACTTATGGTGGACATCATCAGATACTCGGTAAGAGGTCTGGAGGTGCCCTTCATCTACGGCCGTATAGCCGACGGAATGCCCAAGGGGCTGATACGTGGCGTGGTGCACAAGATAATTCACCGCTCGCTAAGCAAGAAGTACAACATCTAAACACAAGACATATAGTGAAACTACTGGAAGGAAAAACCGCACTCATAACAGGCGCAACACGTGGCATAGGCAAAGCCATAGCACTGAAATTCGCCCAGGAGGGAGCAAACATAGCATTCACCGGACGAGGTGCAAACGAAGAGATGAAAGCTGCACTGGAGGCCACACGACAGGAGATAGAGGCACTTGGCGTAAAATGTAACGCCTATGCCGTAGATGCCTCCGACTTTAACCAGGCCGAAGAAACGGTAAAGAAAGTCAAGGAGGATTTCGGATCCATAGACATACTGGTGAACAACGCAGGAATAACCAAGGACGGACTGATGCTCCGCATGACCGAGGAGCAGTGGGACAGCGTAATAAATGCCAACCTTAAATCAGCCTTCAACTACATCCATGCATGCCTGCCCATCATGATGCGCCAGAAGGGAGGCTCCATCATCAACATGGCCAGCGTGGTAGGCGTGCACGGCAATGCCGGACAGGCCAACTATGCAGCATCCAAGGCCGGCATGATAGCATTGGCACAGAGTGTAGCAAAGGAAATGGGTCCCAAGGGCATCCGCCTCAACACCATCGCTCCAGGTTTTATTGAAACGGCAATGACCGCCTCTCTTCCTGATGAAATCCGCGAAGACTGGAAGAAGAAGATTCCATTGCGCCGAGCCGGCCAACCGGAGGACATCGCCAACACAGCACTGTTCCTTGCCAGCGACCTATCAAGCTACATCAGCGGTCAGGTCATCCAGGTGGACGGTGGTATGAACATGTAATTTCACACAGATGACCGTTCTATACGAAGACAACCATCTAATTATCGTAAACAAACAGGCAGGGGAGATTGTGCAGGGCGACAAGACCGGCGACGCTCCCCTCTCTGATATTGTAAAAGACTGGCTGAAGGAGAAGCACAACAAACCGGGCAACGTGTACCTGGGTGTAGTGCACCGTCTGGATAGGCCTGTATCCGGTGTGGTGCTTTTTGCCAAGACCAGCAAGGCCTTGCCACGACTGAACAAGATGTTTGCCGGACACGACAATGTGAGCAAGACATATTGGGCAATAGTACAGAACCGTCCGCAGACTCCCCAGGGCACGCTGACGCACTGGCTGACACGCAACGAGAAAAACAACACGGCACGTGCCTATGACCGGGAAGTACCTGCGGCGAAGAAGGCTGTACTGGACTACAAGTTGATAGCCTCGGGCGACAGGTACCACCTTCTGGAAATACACCTGCATACAGGACGCCACCATCAGATACGATGCCAACTGGCCAAGATCGGTTGCCCGATAAAGGGCGACTTGAAATACGGTGCTCCAAGAAGCAATCCTGACGGCAGTATTTCCCTGCATGCCCGCAACCTCACTCTGGAACACCCCGTGAGCCATGAGAACATATCCGTGACGGCTCCCGTACCAAACGACACGCTTTGGCAGGCACTAAGCCGTGGGGCAACGGAATAAACCACACACTAAATAACACACACTTACTCCATCTTGACCATCATCCGACGCATACTGAAATGGATGGGCACCACACTGGTATCCCTAATCCTCATACCCTTTCTCCTGATTGCACTCCTGTACATCCCACCCATACAGAACTGGGCCATACAGAAGGCCATGGACTTTGCCTCCGAGGCAACGGGCATGGACATCACATTGGAAAGGGTTGGTATCAGTTTCCCCCTCGACATAGAACTTGAGAACCTCACCGCCATCCAAGAGCGCGACACGCTGCTATACACTGCTTCAGTGGTGGTGGACATGGATTTCAGTCAGATTTTCCAAGGACAACTGGGAGTAGAGGGCATTGACATCAGAGAGGGACTTTTCAATTCTGCCGACCTGATTCCGCAGATGCACATCGGCGGACACATAGGACTGCTGCACCTCGACAGGGAAGACACCGACCTAAAGCATGGCATGGCAAGACTGAGCGGTGCATCCTTGGAGGACTGCCTTCTGGACATCAGCATGCGGGACACCACAATCGTGGACACCACGGAGAGCGCTCCCCTACCCTGGACAATTCAGGTGGGCAGAATAGACATCAGCAACGCAAGCATAGGTTTCCGCATGCCAGGAGACACCATGACCATCAACACGGAAATAAGGAAGGCATACCTCTGCGATGGCAACATCCGTCTGGAAGATGCCTTGTATACCGTCGGTTCGGTAGGAATAGACATCGACACCCTGCTATTTCGCATGAAGGACACGACAGGCACAATGACCAACATACCCTTGTCTGCCACATCACTGGGTGCGGAATGCCTGAGTATGGACTCTACGAGCGTTGCCCTTCAACAATTCCACATCAATACCGCCACTACCAATGGGGAAAAGAAAAGCCTCATCAGCGGAAATCTGCAAATGGACTTCAATGCCTTCACGCCAAAGAGCGGAGGTTCCTTGTCCACAAACATAAGGGCATCGCTAGCACACTCCGACCTGCTTGACATTGCCCGTGATTTCATACCCCAAGACCTGAAGCGTGCCTACCCTGCACTTCCCATAAACGCACACATAGCCGTAAACGGAAACATCGATTCCATATCGGTGGACACCCTGCACCTGTCCATGCCTACCGCAATAGACGTTCAGGCAAGGGGATTTGTTGCCGATGCCTTAGCGGAAAGCGGAATGAAGTCACACCTGCAATGGGATGCAAGCACCATGAACCTGAACTTCGTGCGCCGATATCTGGGACTTAAGGGCGTGAACATCCCACGCATGAACCTTTCTGCCGAAACCAGGATACATGGCAACACATACGGAGCCGACGCACAACTTTCCTGTGGCAAGGGCAAGGTACGTGCCAAGGCATCCATCGACCTTGACAATATGGCATACAGGGCCATGCTTCATGCCAACCAGCTGGACATCCGCAACTTCCTGCCACAGGACAGCATAGGTCTGCTCACCTTCTCTGCCAAGGCCAGCGGACATGGCACTGACCCTCTGTCCAAGGCAATGGGGGTGAAGGCCGAGGTGGACCTGAATCATCTTGAATACAAGAAATGGAATGTGGACAATGCCAGATTTACCGCCAAACTGAGACGAGGCAAGGCTACCGTGGAACTGCATTGCGACAACGAAATCCTTATGGCAAATGCCTGTGCCAGTGCAGAAATAGGAAAAGAGGTATCCAGAGCCGACTTTGCCCTTTCACTGAACAAGATCAACTTCCAGGCCCTGGGCATAACCAAGGATTCGCTGGTGGCATCCATGACCCTGAATCTGGACGGTGGCACGGACATGAAACAGACCCATCGCCTGAAGGGAAGCATGCATAGTATAGAACTTGCAATGCCAGACACAACATTCTACCCACTGGACCTGAACCTGGAAGTCAAGACCAGCGAGGAAAGCATGCTGGCACGCACCAACGCCGGCAACCTCTGGCTCCAGTTCCATTCCGACGAAGGACAGGATTCTCTGCTGAAAAAGACAAATGCCTTCATGCAGGAGTTGGCAAGACAAAGGGAAGAACGGGTGCTGGACATGGCAAGCCTGAATGCATTGCTGCCCAGAGTGGACATGCACCTGCTTTGCGGAGACAACAACCCACTGGCCAACATACTGCGCTCCATGCTCGGAACCACCATGACCGACATGGCGTTCGACCTTGTCACTAACCCCGAAACGGGCGTTAACGGACAGGGATACATGAACAAGTTGAAGACAGCGGCCGTAGTCATCGACTCCATATCATGGAACATCAAGAATATGGCAGAGGGGGTAAGCATGATGGCACGCGTGAAGAACGGACCTCGCAACAAGGTGGTAAACTTCGAGGCTGCGCTGAATGCTCTGATTACAAAAGACGGTTTGAATACGTCCTTCCTGTTCCTGGACGAAAAGGGCAACAAGGGTGTGGACTTCGGTCTTAACGTGGGCATAGCGGACAGCACGCTGAGAGTACAACTCACACCGCTCAACCCCATCTTTGCCTACCGCCGATTCAATGTCAATCCCGACAACTTCGTCTCAATAGACAAGACAAACCACATAAAGGCAAACATGAACCTGCTTGCCGACGATGGCACATCCCTGAATCTATATAGCACCGCAAACGAAACGGCACTGCAGGACATTACCTTGTCCGTAGCCAATTTCAACCTTGGCGAACTTTCACGTGTAATGCCATTCATGCCCATGGTTACGGGTATGCTCAATGGCGACATACATGCAGTGAAGGAGGAAGAACAGGCTACCGTATCATTGGACATGGATGTCAGAAAAATGGGCTTTGAGGGAAGTCCGCTTGGCGACATTGGCGTTGAGATGATCTACTTCCCAAATGCCGACGGTTCGCACCTGGTGGACGGCATTCTATCACAGAACAAGCGTGAGATAGCCTTATTGAATGGCAGCTACTGGACTCAGGACGAAGAAGGACACATAGAGGCAGAGGCACATCTGCAACGCCTGCCCTTGAACATTGCCAATGGTTTCGTTACCGACAACATGGCAAGATTGGAAGGTTACATCAGTGGTGTGCTGGACGTGCATGGTCCTGTCTCCGCACCTCTCATGTCTGGTTCTTTGGCTACGGACAGCATGCATATCTGCTCCGATCCATATAGCATTGACCTGCGTCTGCCGGATGACGAGATCGTGATAAAGGACAATTTCCTGGACCTGGATAAGATCCAGGCCTTTGCCAATGGCAACAATCCGCTCACCCTGGACGGTACGATAGACTTTACGGACCTGAACCAGACAAAACTGAATCTTGGCATCACGGCACGCGACTTCAACCTCATAAATGCTCCAAAGCGCAAAGGAGCAGAGGCATACGGTAAGGTCTACGTGGACCTTTTCGGACGCATGCAGGGAACTCTGAACGATCTGAACATCCGCGGACGTCTCAATATAAACGGAAAAACAAACGTCACCTACGTGATGAAGGATTCGCCATTGGTGGTGGACGACCAACTGAATAGCCTGGTAACATTCACCGACTTTTCCGACACAACGGAAACCGCGCCCACGGTACTGCCGGAACAGAATATCAAGATGGACTTCCAGCTAAACATCGACGAGGCCACCACAATACACTGCCTGATGAGCGAGGACGGGCAGGACAACATAGAACTGGAGGGCGGTGGCGAACTGCGCATGACCTACGACATGCTTTCCGGCATGAAACTATTCGGACGCTATACGGTTCTTTCCGGTAGCATGGATTACAGTCTGGTGGTGATGTCCCTGAAGAACTTCAACATTGATAGCGGAAGTTATGTGGAGTTTACGGGCGACATGCTGAACCCCAAACTGAACATCAGTTCCAGCGAGCGCAAGAAGGCTTCCGTATCCAGCAACAACGTGACAAGGACCGTAAACTTCGATGTCGGCCTAAAGATCACCCAGACTCTCTCCGATCTGGGACTGGAATTCACACTACAGGCACCCGAGGACCTTACTGTCCAGAACGAACTGGCGTCCATGTCGGTCGAGGACCGCGGACGTGCAGCCGTGGCAATGCTCACAACGGGCATGTATCTGTCGCCCAACAATGCCGCCAGCGGAGAGGGATTCAATGCCACAAGCGCACTGAGCTCTTTCCTGAACAGCCAGATTTCAAACATCGCAGGCAAGGCTCTTTCAACCATAGACATCGGTTTCGGCATAGACAACACCACCAGTGCCACCGGAGCGGCACAGACAGACTACAACTTCTCTTTTGCCAAGCGTTTCTGGGGTAACCGAATCAGTGTGATCATAGGCGGTAAGGTAAGCTCGGGCAACGATGCACAGAATACGGGCATGAGCATCATCAACAACGTTTCTGTCGAATACCGTCTGGACAATTCCGGCACACGATACGTCAAGGCTTTCTACAACAAGGACACCGAGTCCATCCTCGACTCCGAAGTAATGGAAATGGGTGCCAGCCTTGTGCTACGCAGAAAGACCGAGAACCTGGGAGAACTGTTCATCTTCCGAAACACAAAAAAGAACACAAAAACGGGAACCGGGAAACTCCAAAGAACCAATAAACCATAAACGTCCCCACGAGCAGAAAAGAAGAAGTGGCAAACATGAACATACATAATATATATAATAAGGTATACATCCTGCCAATACTCGTGCTTCTGGCAATGATGCTGACCGGTTGCTACCAGACAAAGAACATCCCTGAGGACGAATACCTCTATGCTGGTATCAAGGACTTTGCCTACGGACACCGATGGGGCGAGAAGGAGCGCAAGAACACAGACACCACGGGAGTAATCACTGCCGTGGCCGATGCCTATACCGCCGTGGAAGACGTTCTTCGAGGAAACACCTCCGTAGTGAAGGAAAAGGCGAAAAGGGAACTCACCAAAGAAGAGCAAGACAGCATACGCGCACAGGAACTCATAGATAAGGAGGCATACAACACGGCACGTGCAGAAGTGGCAGGCGCCCTTTCCTATCCACCCAATGGTACCATCATGGGTTCAAGCCGATGGACACACCCGTTCACCATAGGCCTGTGGGTGTGGAACCGTTACGGCCAGAGCGAAAGTGCCTTCGGCAAATGGATGATGAACACCTTGGGGGCAACGCCCAAATACATCAGCACGGCAAGTCCCTCCATCCGCACCCAGGTGGCACGAAACACCCTGCGCAACCATGGCTATTTCCGTGGCGACGTGCAGTACCGCATAGAGGACGTGAAGAACCCGCGCAAGAAGAAGATCTCCTATCAGATTCTGCCTGGGGAACTGTTCCATCTGGACAGCATAGAGTACCGCGGCTTCCCCCTGGGCATAGACACGCTCATCAGGCAAAACATGGACGAGACCTTGCTGAAGCGCAATGCACCCTTCAATGTGCCAACGCTTTCAAACGAGCGCGACCGCATCGCAACCATCCTGCGCAATCACGGACACTATTATTTCCGAAGCGACCACATCGCCTACAAGGCAGACACGCTGATGCGACCCGAGTACGTGCAACTGCAGGTTGTCCCCTCGCCCACCATGAGCCAGGCGGCCAAGCAACCCTTCC
>JAFYVX010000060.1 GCA_017558255.1 Bacteroidaceae bacterium | reverse complement strand
TGGTACTTGTGCCATAGTTGTTATAGTTTGATTATAGGTTTGTATGTTTCTTAGTATGTTTATACCTTATTACATATATACGCGTGTGCGCATGTGAACGTTAAATTACACCCGCGTTTCGGACGCTGCACGCAACGTCCCTACATTCCTCTTACCTCTCAACGTTAAACGTTAATCGTTAATCGTTAAACGCTCACCCGCTCACCGCTCACCGTTAAACTCTCACCGCTCACCGCTCGAAATGCTGGTAGTCCTTGAGGGTGCGCCATGCACCACCCCAGCGGAAACCACGGGAAAGGAACAGGCGATAGCAGAGGTCGGCAGTGTCTATCTTGCCGGGGATATCCTTGCGACGGTCACGGTCGTGGGCATAAGCCTTGCCTTCAGGAGGGAGGACACGGCCGCTACGGACGTAGACACACGGATTGTAGAGCGGATTAACATCCACCGCCATGCCGCGGCTGTGCTTGGACAAGGCGGTGCTGCCTGCAACACGGCGATAGCAGAAGCACGAGGTATTGTTGGCAGCCATGGAGCGGGAATCGTCCGCTTCGAAGTCGTCGATCAAACGCATAGAGGCAATAGGGTATCCTGCCTCGTAGAGCCGGCGGAAGATGCAGAGCAAGTCGTCGGCAATCTGTTTGTTGCACACCATCTGACCAACGTGGTCCTGACCCTCAAAGTCGACATACGACAACTCCAGGTAGCGCAAGTCCGACCTTTGCAGCTCGCACCCCAGAGGATACGAACGTCCCTGCATCCTTGTCCAGATGCTGTCTGGTATTTCATGAACCGAGAACACCTGTGCCGAGAGCACAAGGCACTGCAGCATAAGCACAAGGCATATGGCAACGTATCGGACGGTGTTCATATATATCAAGCTGTTAATCTTCAATATCGGTTTCCTTGAGCACATACCTGCGGTAATATGCCCATCCGAGCGTGGTGAGCGGAAGTGCAATGACAAAGCCTATCACGCCAAGCAGCGTTCCCCATACGGACAAGGAGAGGAGTATGATGGCAGGCTTCAGACCCATGGTCTTGCCCATAATCTTGGGAACAAGGAAGAGGTCCTGAATGGCCTGTACTACGCAAAACACCACTATTGCCATGGCTATTATAAGCCAGAAACTCTGGCCCGAGTCGTTGGACTTGAGCAGAGCGAGGATAACAGTGGGGATGAATCCTATGGCCTGGGCATAGGGGACCATGTTCAGGAGACCAATGAACATACCCAATGCTATGGCCATGGGAAAGTCTATAATAAGGAAACCTATGCTGAACAATATGCCCACAAGAGAGGCCACAGTGGCCTGACCGCGGAAGTAGAGATTCATCTCGCGCTTCATGTCGGATGCCAGATGCCAGGCCTTGTCCCTATAGTCGTGAGGCACTATGAGTATCCAGTTCTTGTTGATATTCTCATAATCCACAAGCAGAAATATAAGATAGAGCAGTCCCATAAGGAAGTCCACAACATACCAAACCACATTCATGGTGTCTGAAACCACGCCCCACGACTGATGCATGGCTGTACGGACAGCATCCATCACCTCGTTGTTCTGGAACAGCTGGATGATGGTGTTGCGGTCGAAATTATGTGTCAGGTCCAGTACCATCTTGGGAATGTCCGTTCCGGCAAAATATGTCGTGGCATAAAGGATAAGGTCGTCGGAAAGGTGCCCTATCTGCCTGATGGCAGGCGGAACTATGAATACAAGCAAACCTGCAATAAGAGAGCACACCAGCACCATTGCCACCACTATACTGAGAATACGGAAGCGCAAGCGGCACTTCTTCTCAAGGAAAATGACAAGCGGATACATGAGGTATGCCAGCAGCCATGCCACAAAGAACGGCCAAAGGACACCACTCAGGACATTGAGCAGATAATATGCGCCTACAAATCCCAAGACAATGAGCAACCCTCGCACAAAACGATCGAAGGTAATGGGCGCGTCAAAGACGGACGACTCGGCAGTGTGGTTCTTTTTATGTGTATCTTTCATTTGTTCCGTTTTCACCTTTCAGTTTTCCGTTTTCACCTTTAATCCCGCTTTGCGGTCTTGACTTTGCTCTCGCTCGGCATAATTCAAACAAGTTTGATTCTGCTCTCGCTTAATCGCAAAGTTCTCCTTTTCTTCTTTCTCCTTTTCTCCTTTTCTCCGTTCCCCTTACTCTTCCTCGTAATGGTCAAAGAGGAAATCGTTGTAGGGGTACTTCTGTACGTGCAATTCGCGAACTTTGTTGTAGAGAACCTGGCGAAGGGTGTCGTAGCCGGTCTTCTCAAGGGCAGAGATAAAGAGACACTCGCCAGAAAGGCGTGTCATCCATGTGTGTATGAGATCGTCCAGAGAGACATTCTCCTTGGTGGCAGGCGTGAGGTCGTCCTCGTCCTTCTCAACCCAACGGTAGGCATCCACCTTGTTGAAGATGATTATGGAGGGTTTCTCGGCACAGCCAAGGTCGGCCAAAGTTTTCTCCACCACCTTTATCTGGTCCTCAAACTCGGGATGCGAGATATCCACAACATGCAGGAGGAGGTCGGCCTCGCGCACCTCATCGAGTGTGCTCTTGAAGGAGTCCACGAGGTCGTGTGGCAACTTGCGTATGAATCCCACCGTGTCGGAGAGCAGGAAGGGCAGATTGTCCACAATGACTTTACGAACCGTGGTGTCCAAGGTGGCAAAGAGCTTGTTCTCGGCAAACACCTCGCTCTTGGAAAGGAGGTTCATTAGTGTGGACTTGCCCACATTGGTATAACCCACAAGAGCCACACGGATCATACGGCCGCGGTTGCTGCGCTGGGTGGTCTTCTGACGGTCTATCTCGGCCAGGCGCTGCTTGAGCAACGACATGCGGTTGAGGATGATACGGCGGTCCATCTCTAACTGTGTCTCACCTGGACCACGAAGACCCACGGAACCCTTACCGCCACCGCTGCCGGAGCCACCGCCCTGACGCTCAAGGTGGGTCCAAAGGCGCTGCAGACGTGGCAGCATATAGCGATACTGCGCCAGTTCCACCTGGGTCTTGGCATTGGCAGTCTGTGCACGCATGGCAAAGATATCCAGGATCAGGGAGGTTCTGTCCAGAACCTTCACCTTCAGTTCCTTTTCTATGTTGCGCAACTGCTTGGCAGAGAGTTCGTCGTCAAAGATGACCATGGACACATAGCGCTCGGCATCTTCCTCTGCCTCTATCCACTGACGGATTTCCTGCAACTTACCAATACCGAGATAGGTAACGCTGGATGGACCGTTCAGGCGCTGGGTGAAGCGCTTCACCGTACGTGCTCCTGCCGTCTCGGCAAGGAACTCGAGTTCGTCCAGATATTCTGTTGTCTTGCGCTCGTTCTGCTGGGGAGTGATGATACCCACCAGTATGGCGGTTTCCTCGGTCTCGCCCACGATATCGCTGTGAGCCACCTTGCCCATGCCGTCCTCGAAGGGAAGGCTTGAGCGCGAGGCATTATAGTATTTGCTTCTTGTTGTCTTCATCTATCCTCCTTACTTGACCTGCATGACCAGGTACTTGCTAACACTCCAGAATCGGCTGGGATTTGAGATATGCAGTTCGTAATAGCCATTGCCATCCTTGGCAAGCATGTAACTGCCATCAGGATGGGTAGTGAGCAAACGCGCCGACTTGCTGTAGGTCTTGATACTCTTGACCTGGCGTATGTCTATCTCAGTGAAATAGTCCTTATTAAAATTATTATCCTTAAGCACCTCGCCTCCCTTCAGGATACCTTGCTCCTTAAGTTCTGACTTGGTACCAAACACAAACCACGCATTGTTAATCTGCTTTTCCTGACGCGCCATAGTGCCGTCATTCTCCCTTGCGTTCTCTGTCAATGAGGCAACATTTTGTGATAACGAATCTATACGCATTGTCTGGGCCAAAATGGTGGAATCCTTTTCTGCCAGCGAAGCCTGCAACTCCTGAATGCGCTGATTCTGACTCTCTACCTGCGACTGCAAACCATCCACAAGGTTCTTCAACTTGTCTGCCTTGAAACGACTTGCATTAAGTTTCTCGCGCAACTGAGCGACCAATTCACGATTCTGTTGCATGGCTTCGCAGATATATTCCATATTATCGCGAATAATGGCACGAGAAGAGACATTCTCCTGATTACCATCTGCCACAGTGACTCGGCCCTCGGCCTCCGCAATACGCCTAATGCCATTCTGCACCTCGGTCATGGTGGCTATGATATCGTTGAGTTCAGCGTCCTTGTCGTCCACGATGGCCTGCAGGGAGTCCACCTGCTGCTGCATGCGTGCGTTGCTCTCGTTCTGATTCTGATTCTTGCAGGATACCATCATAAGGATGCCTGCTACGATAATGACAATCTTTTTCATATCTTTGTCTGTAATTTATTGCTGTTTGTTTCTGTATTTGCTGAAATGACGTTTCTCTTCCGTACCTTCCTCTTGCTTGTCCAGAGATGGGGAGGCAGGGACTTCCGCCTCGTCGCAACCTGCCACCACGATGACAAACTCACCTCGGGGTTCGTTCTCCCCGAAATGGACAAGCACCTCGGATAGGGTGCCACGAACGCTTTCCTCGTGCATCTTGCTGATCTCGCGACATGCGCTGCACTGGCGTTCACTGCCAAAAACCTCTATAAACTGCTGGAGTGCCTTGACAACCCTGTGCGGACTTTCATAGAATATCATGGTGCGGGATTCGGTCTTCAATGCTTCGATACGTGTCTGGCGACCTTTCTTCTGGGGCAGGAACCCTTCGAAGCAGAAGCGGTCGCAGGGCAGTCCGCTACTCACCAAAGCCGGAACGAATGCTGTGGCTCCAGGCAGGGTAATCACTTCCACACCAGCCCTTACTGCCTCGCGTGCAACGAGGAAACCAGGATCGCTGATTCCAGGAGTACCGGCATCGCTGACAACGGCAATGGTCTCTCCGCCCATCAGACGTTCAACCACACGGGTAACCGTCTGGTGCTCGTTGAACTTATGATAGGAAAGCATGGGCTTGTGTATGTCGAAATGACGCAGCAGGTTACCACTGGTACGGGTATCCTCTGCCAATATCATATCGCACTCGCGAAGTACCCTGAGTGCGCGTGCCGTGATGTCTTCAAGATTGCCGACCGGCGTCGGCACCAGATATAATGTACCCATCAGCTAAGGGATTTATGTATTTCTTTGTGTGTACAAATTTAAGCATAATATTTTAATTCCGGCACCAGCAGATAGGCAAAAATACTTTTACGTAATATTTATTAAGGTTCATGCCGTGAGCATTAATATAATTTGTACCTTTGCCAGCATGAAATATGTAACCAACAACAATGGCGAGATGATGCGCCGGGGACGCATAGAGGTGATATGCGGTTCCATGTTCTCGGGTAAGACGGAAGAACTGATCAGACGCATGAAGCGTGCCATGTTTGCCAAACAGAAGGTGGAGATATTCAAGCCCGCCCTGGACACCAGATACAGCAACGAGGACGTTGTAAGCCACGAGGGCAACAGCATACCCAGCACACCGATAGACTCCAGCGCCAGCATACTGCTCATGGCTCAGGACTACGACGTGATAGGCATTGACGAAGCACAGTTCTTCGACGAGCACATCGTGGAGGTGTGCAACCAGCTGGCATATCAGGGGGTGAGAGTTATAGTGGCAGGACTCGACCTTGACTTCAAGGGCGAACCCTTCGGACCCATGCCACGCCTGCTTGCCATTGCCGACGAGGTGAGCAAGGTGCATGCAATATGCGTAAGGTGCGGTGCACTGGCATACGTGAGCCACAGATTGGTAAACGTGGAAAAGCAGGTGCTGCTGGGCGAAAAGATGGAGTACGAGCCCCTATGCCGCGACTGCTACCGAAGGGCACAGGAAGAAGCGCATAACAAAGAAAATACGTAAGCATGTGAAACATTTTCCTGCAAACATACTACGCATTTCGCTAATTCTTCATATCTTTGCACCTGCTAAGGCGGTTTGTGCCACCGAGGCAGACATAGATTGCGCCCAGATGGTGGAATTGGTAGACACGAGGGACTTAAAATCCCTTGACCATTGCGGTCGTACGGGTTCGAGTCCCGTTCCGGGCACAATTATTGCAGAAGAGTATCGTCCTGCGACATATACCGATATGTCGTGGGACGATTTCGTTCAGTCCCTGACATACGACCAGGAGAACATGGGAGAGGAGGCATGGCAACAATATCTGGAGCAACTGGAGTGGCTGCACTCCCACCCCATGGACATAAATACCGCCACACCAACGGAAATGGCTCTGATTCCGTTTCTTACTCCTGCCCAAATAGAGGCCATACAGGCATATGTACACTTGGATGGTCCTATGAAATCTTTAGGCGAACTGGCGCTGATTCCCGAGATAGACTACCAGACGCGGAGGGTGCTGCCCCTGTTCTTGGAGGTAAGATCTGGTACTACGTCCAAACGAGAAAATTCCGAGCAAAAAAGCTGGTTTCATGGCATGAGCAACTCCGTGGACAGCCGCATGGACATTCCGCTGTACTACAGGAAAGGCTATCAGACGGGCAAGTACAGGGGAAACCCTCTGTACAGCCGCATCAGGTACTCTCTGGAAAGCGATCATGTGAACATAGGGGCACATGCCAAGAAAGATCC
>JAFYVX010000059.1 GCA_017558255.1 Bacteroidaceae bacterium | reverse complement strand
GCCTGCTTGCCAAAGAAATCGTCGTCGTAGATGATGCTTCCGTTCTCGTCCTTCTTCAGGTCGTAGAGGTTCTTGGTGGTCACCTGGAACATCTGGCCTGCACCCTCGCAGTCGCTGGCGGTGATGATGGGCGAGTGAAAGTAGAAGTAGCCATGCTCGTGGAAATATGTATGGATGGCCATGGCCATGTTGTGGCGTATGCGCAGGATGGCACCAAAGGTGTTGGTGCGGGGGCGCAGGTGTGCCACGGTGCGGAGATACTCCCATGAGGCACCCTTCTTCTGAAGGGGGTATGTGTTGTCGGCAGGACCGAGAACCTCAATCTCCTTGGCCTGTACCTCGCTGGCCTGACCGGCAGCGGGACTCTCCACCAGAGTACCCAGCACGCTGATGCAGGCACCAGTGGTGATGAGCTTGATGGTCTCTTCCTGGAAATTGGCATCGTCACCAACAATCTGTATGTTCTTGATGGTAGAACCATCGTTGAGGGCAATGAAGAAGATGCCCTTGCTGCCACGCTTGGAGCGTACCCAGCCTTTTACTATGATGTCTGAGCCGTAGTCGGTACGGCCCAGTGCGTCAATAACTTTTGTACGTTTCATATTATATTATATAAGGTATGGTGAAGGAGCAGAATTACGGGTATTCGTTTTCACCTTTCCGTTCGCCAAAGTTTTCAGTTTTCCGTTTTCACCTTTCCGTTTTACTCGAACGCGCCCATCTTGAGCATGTTCACCTCGTCCTGGGTGAGGAAGCGCCAGTCGCCACGCTTCACGTTCTTCTTGGTGAGGCCGGCAAAGTAGACACGGTCCAGTTTCACCACCTTGTAGCCAAGGTGCTCGAAGATACGGCGAACGATGCGGTTGCGACCGCTGTGAATCTCTATACCCACCTGCTTCTTGTCCACGGGATCGGCATAGTCTATGGCATCGGCATGTATCTCGCCATCTTCCAGCATGATGCCTTCGGCAATCTGACGAAGGTCGGCAGCGGTAACGTTCTTATCGCAAAATACGTGGTAAATCTTCTTCTTGAGATACTGGGGGTGTGTCAGTTTGGTTGCCAGATCACCATCGTTGGTGAACAGGAGCACACCAGTGGTGCTGCGGTCCAGACGACCTACGGGATATATGCGCTCGCGGCAAGCGTTCTTCACCAGGTCCATAACGGTCTTGCGGTTCTGGGGATCATCGCTGGTGGTAACATAGTCCTTGGGCTTGTTCAGCAGCAGATAGACCTTCTTCTCCATGTTGATAGTCTGGTCGTGGAACATAACCTCGTCGCTACGCTTCACCTTGGTACCGAGTTCGGTAACAACAACGCCATTCACCTTTACCACACCTGCCTGGATGAAAGTATCTGCCTCGCGACGACTGCATACACCGGCATTGGCGAGATAGCGGTTCAGGCGTACGGGTTCGTCCGGATCGTAGTGCTTCTCCTTGTACTCTATCTGCTTCTTCATGCTGTACTTGGCATGAGGATTGTAGCCCTGAGTGCGCTTCTTGTAGCCACCGGGACGGTTCTCGTAACCACCCTCGCGGTTGTAGGGGCGTGACTGATAACCACCCTCGCGCTGCTGGTAGCCGCCTTCACGGTTATAGGGGCGCTGCTGGTAACCGCCCTCGCGACGCTGATAGCCACCCTCACGGTTGGCAGGACGGCCCTGATAGCCGCCTTCGCGCTGCTGATAGCCACCTTCGCGGTTGTAGGGGCGCTGCTGATAGCCACCCTCGCGGCTGCCTCTGTTATCCCTCTGATAACCTCCCTCGCGCTGACGGTATCCACCCTCACGGTTGTAACCGTCGTTGGAGCGAAACTCTCTTCTCTCTCTCTGATAACCGCCATCATTGCGGTTGAATGAAGGACGATGGGGACGATCACCGCCACCATTTCCCTCGCTGGCAAACTGCTTGCGCCAGCTCTCGTCTTCTGTAGCCATAGTTTAATTGGAACTTAACTGTGTTTTTCTCTATAATTGCCTCTAATACACAGGGACACGGCATGCCGTGCCCCTACTGTTTACACACCAGTGTAGGTGTGAGGTGTTATCTTGCGCAACTCGTCCTTCACAGACTCGCTGACGTCCAGTCCTTCGATAAAGTCCTTGATGGTAGACTCGTTGATACCTGCACCTGTGCGGGTGAGAGCCTTCAGTGCCTCGTAGGGGTTGGGGTAAGCCTCACGGCGCAGAATGGTCTGAATGGCCTCAGCGCATACTGCCCAGCATCCGTCAAGATCGCGGTTGATGGCATCCTGGTTGAGCAGGAGTTTGCCCAGACCCTTCAAGGTGCTCTGTACGCTGATGAGCATATGACCCATGGGTACACCTACGTTGCGCAGTACGGTAGAGTCGGTGAGGTCGCGCTGCAGACGGCTGATAGGCAACTTCTGTGCCAAGTGAGACAGGATGGCATTTGCCACGCCAAGGTTGCCCTCGGAATTCTCGAAGTCAATGGGGTTCACCTTGTGGGGCATAGCGCTGGAACCAACCTCGCCTGCCTTTACCTTCTGACGGAAGTACTCCATGGAGACGTACTGCCAGAAGTCGCGGTCAAGGTCGATGATGATGGTGTTGATGCGCTTCATGGCATCGAACACACCTGCCAGGCAGTCGTAGTTGGAAATCTGTGTGGTCCACTCCTCACGCTCCAGACCCAGTTTCTCGCTTACGAAACGGTTGCCGAAAGCACGCCAGTCGTACTGTGGGTATGCTACGTTGTGGGCATTGTAGTTGCCGGTAGCGCCACCGAACTTGGCGGTCATGGGTTGTGCCTTCAGTGCTGCCAACTGGCGCTCCAGACGGTACACGAACACCATTACCTCCTTGCCCATACGGGTGGGAGAGGCAGGCTGACCGTGAGTCTTGGCAAGCATGGGGATGTCCTTCCACTCCTCAGCATAGGTGCGCAACTGCGCTATCAGCTGCTCTATCTGGGGATAGTAAACCTCCTCCAAAGCCTCCTTGATGCTGAGGGGCACACTGGTATTGTTGATATCCTGACTGGTAAGACCGAAATGGATAAACTCCTTGTAGGCTTCCAGACCACCAATCTTGTCAAACTGTTCCTTGATGAAATACTCCACGGCCTTCACGTCGTGGTTGGTAACGCTCTCAATATCCTTCACGCGCTGGGCATCAGCCTCGGTGAAGTTGCGGTAAATGTCGCGCAAAGTCTCTGCCGATGCAGGGAAACCCTCCAACTGGGGCAAAGGCAGTTCGCAAAGAGCGATGAAATACTCAATCTCTACTCGTACGCGATACTTAATAAGCGCGTACTCAGAAAAATAACCAGCCAAAGGCTCGGTCTTGCCACGGTAACGTCCATCAATAGGACTGATTGCTGATAAAAGACTTAACTCCATTGTCTTTATGTTAAGAAGGTACCTTATAAACGGAAAAGAAACTGAGATTACTCTTAAAAGTCATCGTCAGTTTCTTTCCATCACTTTTGTGGGCGATGACGGATTCGAACCGCCGACCCTCTGCTTGTAAGGCAGATGCTCTGAACCAGCTGCGCTAATCGCCCATGCCTTCCGTAGAATTGCGATGCAAAGGTATGACTTTTCTATGAAACTGACAAGCATTTGAGTGATTATTTTATATAATAAGGTGTAATTTGGCAGCTAATAGCCCACAGATGACACGGATTGGACTGATTTGCACAGGAAAGGAAGGTCATAATCAGCACCATCAGAGTATTCTGAATTTAAAAGAAAAGCATTTCCTTTGCGTCTACTGTGTGCAAAGGAAATGCTCTCGTATAGATATTACAGTCCTCCTACTATGAGGACTGCAGTACTTGTATTAGGAGGACTGCAGTACTCTTACTATGAGGACTCGAGTCCTTTTACTAAGAGGACTGGCGCATGAAAGGGGGGCATATTACTTGCCCTCTGCATAGCGCTTGGCCTGCTCCTTGATAAGTTCTTCGTCGTCGAAGTAGGTTATCTTCATGGCCTTGCGCACCTCGTCCATAGTCTCAATGGCTGCCTGACGGGCCTTCTCGCAACCCTTGCGAAGCATCTCGTAGATGGCAGGGATGTCCTTCTGGAGCTCCAGACGGCGCTCGCGGATGGGGGTAAGGCGGTCGTTTAGCACATTGTAGAGGAACTTCTTGCATGTTCCGTCGCCCAGTCCGCCACGGGTGTAGTGTGCCTTCAGTTCGTCAAGATTCTGGTACTCGGGCAGATACTTCTGAAAGTCCTCGTCGGTGCAGAAGGCATCGAGATATGTGAATACGGTGTTGCCCTCGAGATGACCAGGCTGTTCGATGTGGATATGCTCGGGATCGGTGTACATGCTGTTCACCTTCTTCTTCAGTTCCTTGGCGGTATCGCTCAGGTAGATACAGTTGCCCAGCGACTTGGACATCTTGGCCTTGCCGTCGGTACCTGGGAGGCGCAGACAGGCTGCATTGTCGGGGAGCATGATATTGGGCTCTACAAGTGTCTCGCCATAAATGTTGTTGAAGCGACGTACTATCTCACGGCTCTGCTCCAGCATAGGCTCCTGATCCTGACCGGCAGGGACTGTAGTTGCCTTGAACAGGGTGATGTCGGCTGCCTGACTGATGGGATAGGTGAAGAAACCTACAGGGATGCTCTCGCCGGCAAAACCACGCATCTGCACCTCGGTCTTCACAGTGGGGTTGCGCTGCAAGCGAGATACGGACACGAGGTCCATGAAGTAGAACGAGAGTTCGCAGAGTTCGGGAATCTGGCTCTGTATGAAGATGGTTACCTTCTCGGGGTCAAGTCCACATGCCAGATAGTCCAACGCCACCTCTATGACGTTCTGGCGAACCTTCTCGGGATTGTCAATATTATCAGTCAAGGCCTGTGCATCGGCTATGAAGACATACATCTTGTCGTAATTGCCCTCGTTCTGCAATTCCACACGGCGGCGGAGACTGCCCACATAGTGTCCTATGTGCAAGCGACCCGTAGGACGGTCGCCGGTAAGTATGATTCTCTTGTTTGGTTCCATATATTGTATATTGTTTATTCTGCTAACAAAGTTACACCTTTTTCCCGACTATCGGCACGTTTTGTCCGAAAAATGAGGAAAGGCGGGGGTTTATGCAAACATACGTGCTATACTGTCGTGCTTGAGTATGGCAACTATCGTCTTGCCATCGGGTGAAATGTTGGGATTGGTGCTCCTCAAGAGGTCGGACATGAGCACGTCCATTTCCTCCTGGGAGAGGACCTGCCCCTCGACTATGGCTGCCGACCTGGCAAGGGAAAGGGCTATGCGATGCCTGCTTTCTGACAAGTCGGGAGTCCTGCCATCCTGCACTGCCCCAACCATATCGGTGAGCAGTTTAAGCGGATTGAGACCCTCGATACCGGAAGGCAGACCATTCACAGAGAAACTGCCTCCACCGATAGACGAGATGTCAAAACCAAGGCTGCGCACATCGTCAATTATCTGCTCCATTATCTGCGCATCGGACGGGGGGAGTGTGAGAAGTTCGGGGAACAAAAGTCCTTGCGTGACATTCTCGCTGCGTTCCATCTGCATGATATACCTATCATATAATATACGTACGTGCGCGCGATGCTGGTCGACAAGCATCAGACCGGAGTTGGATGCCGACACGATGTATTGCCCTCTATACTGCAGGTGCATTCCTCCCACCTCCTCCTGCACGAAGGTTTCTTCGGCAAACAGCGTGGACTGTGCAGAATCGGCAGCATCAGCCTTGGGCAGCAGCTGGTCGTAGAATTTATTCCAGTCCTCCGAGCTTGTCCTTGAAGAAGAAGCCGAAGAACCTCTTGGCGGAGAGTACGACACCTTGGCGCCGGCAAAAGGATTGTAGGAGACATCCAGAGTAAGCCTGGGCGCCTCGACAGGCGATTCGGCAGAAACGTCCATTACGGGGATGTCGGTCTCCTTGGCTGTATCAAAGTCTATCGTGGGCATGGCATTGAAACGCCCAAGCGACTCTCTGATGCCTGCATGTATAATCTGCCAGATGGCAGGTTCGTTCTCAAACTTCACATCGGTCTTTGTGGGACTGATATTGACATCGATATTTGCAGGATCTATAGTGAGATACAGGAAATATGGTATCTGCTCCCCTTCGGGCACAAGACCGTCGAAAGCGCTCATAACCGCCTTGGCAAAATAAGGATGGCGCATATAGCGTCCGTTCACGAAGAAGTACTGATGCGCACCCTTCTTGCGGGAAGACTCTGGACGGCCCACAAAACCCTCGATTCTGACCAGTGTGGTATCTACATCCACAGAAACAAGGTCGTCACCGATCTTCTTGCCGAAGATATCAACAATACGACGGCGAAGGTTGGAGGCCATCAGACGTACTGAAGGCGTGCCATCGCAAGTAAGGCTGAAACCCACCGAGGGATTTACAAGAGCAATACGTTCAAACTCCTGCGTTATATTATTCAACTCCGTATGATTGGACTTGAGGAACTTGCGGCGGGCAGGGATATTGAAGAAGAGGTTGCGAACCTCGAAATTGGCACCTACGGCACAGACACAGGGTTCCTGACTGAGCACCCTACCCCCTTCTATCTCCAGACGTGTTCCCAGTTCGGAATCAAGAGTGCGAGTCTGCAACGAAACCTGGGCCACGGCGACGATAGAAGGCAGAGCCTCGCCACGGAAACCCATAGTGCGGAGGGTAAAGAGGTCTTCTGCCTTGGTAATCTTGCTGGTGGCATGACGCTCGAATGCCAGGCGGGCATCGGTCTCGCTCATTCCCTTGCCATCGTCAATGACCTGTATACAGGTACGACCGGCATCCTGAACATAGACGTCTATGTTGCGGGCTCCGGCATCCACGGCGTTCTCCACCAACTCCTTGATTACAGAAGCCGGACGCTGGATAACCTCTCCGGCAGCAATCTGATTGGCAACAGAATCTGGCAACAGGTGTATTATATCCATGCCTGCAAGTCCTTAAAAATGGATATCACCTGTCATTATCCAGCGAAGGAGCATGAAAAGCGCTATGACAGCAACCAATGCTACCGGCCACTTGATCATACCGCGTCCGCCCTCGGCATACCTCTGGGCACGGGGGGTGAACTGCGAGAACTTGCCCTTGAACCTGTCCTTAGTGTAGTCCTCCTGGGCAGGGGGGAGCTCGCCGGTTTCACGCTTGTAGTCGTTGACAAGTTGCTCCAACTTCTCACGACGCTCGTCTGTGTATATGCTAATGCGTCTAAATTTTCTGGGCTGACGCGTCTTGAACATTCCCATGTTTCCTTCCTATTTTCTTAATATTTTGCAATGGCGCCTTGCGCTGTACACTCTTCTTCAATTCCGTTCCGCTGGACTTGCCACGCCAGATGAATATATCCTGCGGGTCCAGGGGACGAACATAATCAAACCACTGGAAGTTTTCCAGAAAACGGACGTCTCTGGGAATCATCGGTATGGGATAGAACGTGCCTGTGGCTGCCGGCATCCATATCTTCTTCATCCTGCGGTTCTCGCCCATGTACATCTTCATCTCCGTACTTTCCATGTGGTTCATGGCTATGAGAAGGCTATCCTCGTCCAACGGGAAGTAGTTCACTATGACATTGCCTATGACATGCGTCATCTTCAGTTCGCCGTTCTCCATATAGGAATGCATCTCATGCCCTGCTACCTGATTGTAATGCAGACTGTCCAGACGTTCGCAGGATAGTGTCTGGCGGAGGACATAGATACTGTCTATGGTACTGTCGTTCATGAAAGCCTGGATTTCCTCGCCGAGCAACTGCTGGTTACCTGTCCATACGATGGGATCCTTGTACATGGTCATTATGGAGTCGCGTGTCTGGTACACCAACGAGTCGCACACTCCCTGCATGTCCCTGCGGAACATGCGCACACGATTGTAGGCATGCATGGTGCGGTAGGCCGAGTCGGTCTTCTGGTTGAAGGAGTACATCTTGATGCTGTCGGCATGCATATACATCGTGTCCGCTCCCTGCGAGAAATCTATGATGCAAGCCGAATCGGTTCCGAGGCTATAACCTATCCTGTCGTCGTAATAGCAGTAGTTGCCTGTCATGGCATTGTTGTTGAGAAGGTCGGTATACACGACATTGCCGAACGCCTCGCCTATGGAGTCCACGCTGTTCCACACGATGCTGTCGCCGATAAGTTTCTTTCCGTTGTTACTCATCTCGCTGCGCATGAGAAGAGTAAGGTCGTTGTTTTTGGAGTTCATATAACCGAATTCGGTATATATGTGACAATCGCCATCGTCGATGGTACTGGGTCCTCGGGCATTCGCCACAGACGTAACGGTATTATAATATAAGGTATCGGTAAGCAAGGTGGTGCGCGTCTGCTGTGGAGGTGCCGGACTGACCATGTGAACGTTGTAGTTGAATACCGCCACCTTGGTTTCCGGGCGATACTCTCCCCAGTCGGAGGTCATTTCGTTGTCTGTAGTGACGATGCGACCGCCCTCAAAGAAATAACCTACGTTGTACAAACGGTCATAGTCGAGAGAGTCGGTGTACAAGGTCATCTGCCCGTGGATGAGTACAACGTTGTTGCGGACACGTGCCAACTTGTCCAGACCGTCGTAATACATGACATCGCCAACAAGACTGACGGTGTCGCCCTGGACCATGCGGACATTGCCGAAGGCATCCAGACTGTTGGACTCCTCGTAGAAAAGCGCACTGTCGCAATACATGAACACGTCGTCGTGACGGAACTGCACATTGCCTACTAGTATCTGTGCCTTGGCATCTATCTGGGTGTCATGAAACAACCTGTCGGAGTGCAGAAGATAGATTCTGCTCTCTGACTGTGCCCATACATCCAACGACAGGAATGCGGCTACTATAACAGAAAGTATTATGGAGTATGCTCTCAACTTGCCTGACCTTATGATGTGGACGGGTTATCTGACCCAACCTGGATACATAAACTCGCAATCGCCCCATCCCTGCTTAATGCGGACGTAGGTACGCTTCTGCTTCTCACGGATCCAGTTCTGGATAAACTCCTCGCTCTTCAGCTGTTCCACAGCACCCTTGAGCACATGGAAGTCTTTTGTGATTGATGCACGATGGGCAGGAATGCGGTCCTTCAACTTTACAATGGCACATACCTGACGCCCACGCTTGTCCATCATGACAAAGGGTTTTGATATATCGCCCACCTCCATATCGCCGACAACACGTGCCACCTCGCCTGGCAGGTCGCCCATCTCAAAACGTGTGGTACGCTCGCCGGTTTCCTCGTCGGTATTGATCATAATACCCTTGTTGTTGCGGGTATCCTTGTCGTCGGAGATTTCCTGTGCGCCGACCTCAAAAGGAAACTTGCCATCCTTAATGTCCGTGGCAATGGAGTCCAGACGGGCAAGACATGCATCAATGTCCTTCTGGTCCACCTCGGGACGACGCAGGATATGGCGTGCGCGTATCTTGTCGCCACGCTTTTCTATCAACTGTATGATATGAAAACCATATTCGCTCTGCACTACCTTGCTGACCTTATTGGGGTCGGTCAGCGAAAAGGCTACGGCACCGAAGGCAGGGTCCATATCTGCCTTGCCGAAGAAACCAAGGTCACCTCCCTGGCGGGCAGAACCTTCGTCCTGACTGAACATACGGGCAAGAGCGGAGAAACTGGTTGTTCCGCTTGTTACACGTTCACTCCACCCTCTCAACTGCTCCTTGACACTTTCAATCTCTTCACGGGTAATCCTGGGATGCTGAACCAGAATCTGCACTTCAACCTGGGTGGGGATGAAAGGAAGGCTGTCCTCGGGCATGTTCTTGTAGTGACGGCGTACTTCCGCAGGCGTAACCTTGATGTCCTTGGTAAGGTTGCTTCTAACCTGACGTGTAATCATCTCCGCACGGGCCAGTTCGAACAGTTCCTCGCGTATCTGGGTCATGGGCATGCGCATGTACTCTTCAAGCTTCTCCTTGCTGCCGGCCCACATGACCCTTTCGTTGATCTTCATCTCCACTGCCTTGTTCACTTCGTTGTCCCCCACAGTGATACTGTCCAGTTCCGCCTGATGCAGGAAGAGTTTCTGTACGGCAAGCTGCTCAGGGATGACACAGTAGGGATTACCTTTTATATTACTTCCGAAGTCTGTGCGGACGCGTTCCACATCAGAACGAAGGATTGCCTCGTCGCCCACAACCCACACCACTTCGTCCACGACGTGGTTCTGGGCTGACAATGACAATGCTGTTGCTATAAATACGAAAAGACCGAAAAACTTCTTCATGAATGAAATCAATGTTGGTTAACAGTAGACAGGACTTCTTCGTAGATTACCACAGGATACTTCTTGCGCAATTCCGCAACATATTCATCCTCGCGGAACTTCTGGTAGTCCTGTACAACCTTGGTGCTGACATCGGTCCATCTGGCAGGTCCTTTCTTCAGCTTTTGACCCACATAGCCAATATAGGGGAAACCTTCCAATGGCTTTACCTCTGCACCTTTTGCCTTGAATACCAAAGCGTCTACGTTGTTGTTCTCGCCCAAGGCAAACAGACGCTTGTCCATACGAACCATAACGCTGTCCTTGTTGAATTCCTCACGGACTGCCTGAATCCACTGGGAGTCGTCCTTCTTTGCCTTCAGCAACTTCTTCACCTTCTTTACATCAGCCTTCTCCTTGCAATAGAACACCATGCCGCTGAAATGGGGCTTGTCCCATGCATAAGCAGAACGGTTGTCCTCAAAATATGCAACAATACCGGCGGTATCTACCTTGGCAGGTTCCCATATCTGAGTGGAGCAGAGTTCGTAGAGCAACAAACCGTCGTGATACTCCTTGACAAGATACCTCAACTCCTGGTTCTCTGCACAAAGACGCTCTGTCTCCAGGTCAAGAATCTGGTCGGTAGTGTATCTGCCCTCATACTTCTTGGACAGAGAGTCCAGGGCATCTGATGCCAGACGTTCGTGCACGCCACGACGCTCCATAAAACGATGTATCTGGGGATGCAGGCTGTCGAATGGTTCCAACTGCTTGCGCTCGAGCATCTTTACGATGTGATAACCCACCGAACTGAGGAAAGGTTTGCTCATTTCGCCTACCTTAAGACCGTATGCCACGTCCTCAAACTCCTTCAAGGTATTGCCAGGACCAATCCATGGCAATGCGCCACCGTTCTTACCGGTCTGGACATCGTCACTAAATTTGTGGGCAAGTTCCTCGAATGCGGTTCCCTGCAACAAGGCGTTATAGATGCTGTCTGCCAAAAGACGCTTCTGCTCCTGAAGCTGGGCATCGGCATTCTGGGGCACAAGCACGAGTATATGGGCTGGACGCAGCAGGTCCTTTCCGCCAAGAGCAGCAAGCATTTCGTTGTAGTAGTCTTGACACTGCTTTTCGACAACCACATCCGGTACAAGCATGGGACGGATCTGCAAATCACGGTAATGACGGAATTCCTTCTGGAAAGCAGAAGCGGTGTCCATCTTTGCGTCCAATGCTGCACGCACCTTCATCTTATAGACAGCGAACAGGTCAGCATACTCGCGCACGCTCTTCTTGTCCACTACAGCATCCGTATTGTTCTTATTGAAGTTGTATTCAAATTCACTACGGGTGACAGGTTCTCCTGCAATGGTCATCGCAACTGGATCAGAAGCCTGCTGGGCAGACACGAAGGTTGCGGAAAGGCACAAGGCACAGGATGTCAGTATTTTCTTAAGCATAGTTTAGGTCAGACTTTTCTTGATATTGTTAAAAGCAGAAAGAGCCGCCCCTTTACTGGGGACGGCTGTAATTTGGTGCCTCACTGGTGATGGTCACATCGTGAGGATGCGACTCAAGCACACCGGCATTGGTTATACGAACGAACTTGGCATTGTGCAGGGCATCAATTGTTCCAGCGCCACAGTAACCCATACCGCTACGCAGACCACCTATCAACTGATAGATCACCTCCTGAACACTTCCCTTGTAGGGAACACGACCGGCAATGCCTTCGGGAACGAGCTTCTTGACGCTCTTGACCTCGCCCTGGAAGTAACGGTCCTTGGAACCGCACTCCATAGCCTCCAGAGAACCCATGCCACGATAGCTCTTGAACTTACGGCCGTTGTAGATGATAGTATCACCGGGGCTTTCCTCAGTACCTGCCACCAGAGAACCGATCATTACGCAATAGCCTCCTGCTGCCAAAGCCTTGACAACGTCGCCGGAATAGCGCAAACCACCGTCGGCAATCAGGGGCACACCTGTACCCTTCAGGGCAGAAGCCACATCATATACAGCACTCAGCTGAGGTACGCCTACACCGGCAACCACACGGGTAGTACAGATACTGCCGGGGCCGATACCAACCTTGACACCGTCTGCACCAGCCTCTACCAGCATCTTGGCAGCCTCGCCAGTAGCGACGTTACCAACAACGATATCCACACCGGGGAAGTTGGCCTTGGCTTCCTTCAACTTTTCAATAACGAACTTACTGTGACCATGTGCTGTGTCAATGACGATGGCATCAACGCCTGCGTCAACCAAAGCGCGCATTCTGTCGAAAGTATCGGCAGTAACACCCACACCGGCAGCAACACGCAGACGGCCCTTGCTGTCCTTACATGCCATGGGCTTATCCTTTGCCTTAGTGATATCCTTATAGGTAATCAAACCGATGAGGTGATTCTCCTCGTCCACAACCGGTAGCTTCTCAATCTTGTTCTCCTGAAGGATGTCGCTTGCAGCCAAAAGATCGGTACCTGCATGGGTGGTAACAAGATTCTCTGATGTCATAACTTCGTCAACGAGACGAGCAGTATTGCGTTCGAAACGCAGGTCGCGGTTGGTAACGATACCTACCAGATGATTCGCGTCGTCAACCACAGGAATACCACCGATATGATATTCTGCCATCAGGGCAAGTGCATCGGCAACGGTACTGCCACGCTTGATAGTGACGGGATCATAGATCATACCATTCTCGGCACGCTTTACGATAGCCACCTGACGAGCCTGGTCTTCAATGCTCATGTTCTTATGAATTACACCGATACCGCCCTCGCGAGCAATGGCAATAGCCATCTTAGCCTCAGTGACTGTATCCATAGCAGCTGTCACGAAGGGAATCTTCAGGTCGATGTTGCGAGAAAACTTGGTACTCAGTTCCACAGTGAGAGGAAGAACCTCCGAATAAGCAGGAACCAACAGGACGTCGTCATAGGTAAGACCGTCCATCACAATCTTGTCTTCAATAAATGATGCCATATATCTGAAGTTTTTGTATGTTATTATTGGGGACAAAGGTACGAATAAGTGAGCGAAATACAAAGCAAAAAAAGCTTTTTGTTTTTATTTCCGAACGAAAGTACCTTAGAGCAATGCTCAATGGCACGAATAAGTGAGCGAATTGCGTGAGTACCTTAGAACTTTGTTCAATGGCAGGAACACACCCTCAACGCCAACAGGGACACATCCTCACGCGAGGATGCATCCCTGTTATCCAGACACCCTAATGGGCATTAAAGTCACGCCTACGGTATTAGACTTATAGGAATTTAGTTCGCCAATTCAGAAAGGAACTTGATACGCACAAGTCGTATATCGCTCTCATCGTAATCGGGCCCGAGGGTCTTGACAGCCACAGACAGGCGGTCGGTTTCCGACTCGTCATGGAAGTAATCATAGATATCGAGCATATAGTCCTCATCCATGACATCTTCCAAATAATATGAAATGTCCAACTTGGTTCCACTATACACAATGGCCTCCATCTCGTCGAGCAACTCTTCAAACTCTATACCAAGTCCGTCAGCAATATCCTCAAGATCCAATTTGCGGTCCACTTTCTGTATGATGCTAACTTTCAGCTTACTCTTGCTTGCAACAGTACGCACACGGAGGTCCAGAGGTCGCTCGATATCATTCTCTTCGCAATGCCTCTTGATGAGTTCGCAGAACTCTTTTCCATATCTCTGCGCCTTGCCCTGACCTACACCTGGAATATTCTGCAACTCCTCCAACGAGATAGGATACATTGTGGCCATCGCCTCCAGGGAGTTGTCCTGGAAAATGACATAAGGAGGTATATTCATGGTTTGGGCACGCTTACGACGCAAGTCACGAAGCATCTTCAGAAGCGCATCGTCCAAAACTGCGGTTCCCTCTTCCGGTTCAGGTTCATAGTCGCCGAACTCGTTATTCTCCTTAAAGTAGAAGGGCTCTGGCGACGACATAAACTTCTTGCCGGCCTTGGTAACCTTCAGCAAACCATAGTTCTCTACCTCTTTCTCTATATAACCCGACAATATGCCCTGTTTGATGAGCGCATACCAATACTGCGGTTCTTTGGACGCTCCTGCAGCGAACTCGGGCAATTGTTCATGACAATGGGACGTAATCTCTTCAGACTCCACTCCCATCATGATATTGACAACATGGTCTATCTTGAACTTACCCTTTATGGCCTGGATTACCTTCAGAACCTTCAGCACCTCCTTCGTAGCCTCAATGTATTCGTGCGGATGCAGACAATTGTCGCACCTGTGACAGTTCTCCTCGCCATAATGCTCACCGAAATAGTGCAGCAACAAGCGACGACGGCAGACACTGCTCTCAACATAAGCTTTGGTCTCTGCAAGCAGCTGGTTGCCAATATCCTGCTCTGACACAGGCTTGCCTTCCATGAACTTCTTCAGTTTTATAAGGTCCTTGGGAGAGTAGAATGCTATACACTTGCCCTCGCCACCATCTCTGCCGGCACGACCTGTCTCCTGATAGTAGCCTTCCAAACTCTTGGGGATATCGTAATGTATCACAAAACGTACGTCGGGCTTATCAATACCCATACCGAAAGCAATTGTCGCAACGATGACATCCAGACGCTCCATGATGAAATCGTCCTGGGTCTGGTTGCGCTCTGCAGTTTCCATACCGGCATGATATGCGCGTGCATTGATATTGTTTGCTCTGAGGATCTCTGCCAACTGTTCCACCTTCTTGCGTGAAAGGCAATATACAATACCACTCTTGCCAGGATGCTGCATTATGAAGCGGACGATGTCCTTGTCCACGTCCTTGGTCTTGGGACGCACCTCATAATATAAATTAGGACGGTTGAACGAACTCACAAAGTCCACAGCCTTCAGTATTCCCAGGCTCTTCTTGATGTCACGACGCACCTTGTCGGTTGCCGTAGCTGTCAGTGCAATTATGGGAGCACGACCTATCTCATTGACAATGGGTCGTATCCTGCGATATTCCGGACGGAAATCATGTCCCCACTCGGAGATACAATGCGCCTCGTCCACAGCATAGAAACTTACCTTGATATTGCGCAGGAACTCCTTGGTCTCCTCCTTGGTCAAAGACTCGGGAGCGACATAGAGCAACTTGGTTCTGCCCGACTGTATATCGTTCTTTACCTCATCCACCTGACCGCGCGTCAGGCTGGAGTTCAGGTAATGGGCAATACCGTCGTTCTCGCTGACCTGGCGTATTGCATCCACCTGATTCTTCATGAGTGCGATAAGCGGAGACAGGACTATTGCCGTACCGTCCATAATAAGTGCCGGCAACTGGTAGCAGAGACTCTTACCGCCACCAGTGGGCATCAGAACAAAAGTGTCGTTTCCTGCAAGGAGATTGTTTATCACATCCTCCTGTTGTCCTTTGAAGGCAGTGAAACCAAAATAGCGCTTTAGATTAGAAATAAGGTCATTTTTCTCCATAGTGGTAGTCGCAGATAGTGGCGCACGTCTACAAAGGTAACAAATATCTACGAAACATCCAAGGAAAAGCGCAAAAAAAGAACTCTGCCTTCCAGCCTTTTATTTCAGACTGAAGGGCAGAGTTTATATGACGATTGTCGGACTTTTGTTACAGAACCTCGGACTTGGCCAATTGTTCGCGTACATAATCGGCTGTGATGAAAAGCTCCTTCTGGTCGGTACCTGGGACAGAGAACTGAAGGTCGGTCATCACGGATTCCACAATGCCACGCAGGCCACGGGCGCCGAGATTGCGCTCCATTGCCTTGTCCACCATCACCTCCAGAGCCTCGGGGGCAAATTCCAGGTTCACACCGTCCATCTCAAAAAGTTTCTTCTGCTGACGGATGAGCGAGTTCTTGGGTTCGGTAAGGATATTGCGCAATGCTTCCCTATCCAGAGGACGCAGGTAGGTCAGTGCCGGCAGACGTCCGATGAGTTCGGGAATAAGGCCGAAACTCTTCAAGTCTTGAGGCTGAATGTACTTCAACAGGTTCTTGCTGTCTATGTTGTGACGTACAGACACATTATTATAACCTACGGTGTGGGTATTCATGCGCTGTGCTATCTTGCGTTCGATACCATCGAAGGCACCACCACAGATGAACAGTATGTTGCGTGTGTCCATGTGCACATAGTCCTGGTCGGGATGCTTGCGTCCTCCCTTTGGCGGCACATTGACCACACTACCCTCGAGCAACTTCAGCAATCCCTGCTGCACGCCCTCGCCACTGACGTCGCGTGTAATGCTGGGGTTGTCACCCTTGCGGGCTATCTTGTCTATCTCGTCAATGAAAACAATACCACGCTCTGCCTTGGGCTGGTCATAGTCGGCAGCCTGCAACAGACGTGACAGGATGCTTTCCACATCCTCACCCACATAACCGGCCTCTGTCAGTACCGTAGCATCGACAATGGAGAACGGCACATCAAGCATCTTGGCTATGGTGCGTGCCAACAGAGTCTTGCCGGTACCGGTGGAGCCTATCATAATGATATTGCTCTTCTCTATCTCCACATCATCACCAGTGTTGCCCAACGCCTGTTGGCGCAAGCGCTTGTAATGGTTGTACACCGCCACGGACAATGCCACCTTGGCCTCATCCTGACCGATGACATACTCATCCAGTCTGGCCTTTATCTCGGCAGGGCGCATCAGAGGCTTGTCTACATCGTAGGCTTCCCCCTTACTCCTGCCACCCTTCAGGTTCTCACGAATCATCTGGTGTGCCATCTCCACACAGTCGCTGCAGATGAAACCCTCAAGACCATTCAGCATCAGGGGAACATCCTTCTCGCTTCTGCCACAGAAGGAACAACGGTTCATTTTCTTTGCCATCCTCGTTTAGGCTTTGCGTGACAGGACATTATCCACCATACCATACTCCTTGGCTTCCTGTGCGGTCATCCAATAGTCGCGGTCGCTGTCTGCCCACACCTTGTCGAAAGGCTGGTGCGAGTGGTCGGCAATGATGGTATAGAGTTCGTTCTTCAACTTCAGGATCTCGCGGGCAGTAATCTCGATGTCGGACGCCTGACCCTGTGCACCGCCAAGGGGCTGGTGTATCATAACACGGGAATGCTGCAGGGCAGAACGCTTGCCCTCGGCTCCGGCCACGAGCAGAACCGCAGCCATAGAAGCAGCCATACCAGTACAGATTGTTGCCACGGGGCTCTGAATGAACTGCATGGTGTCGTATATGCCCAATCCGGCATACACGCTGCCACCGGGAGAATTGATATAGATGCTGATATCCTTGCCTGGATCCACACTGTCCAGGTAAAGCAACTGTGCCTGCAAGGTGTTGGCGGTATAGTCGTCCACCTGTGTACCGAGGAAGATGATGCGGTCCATCATCAAGCGGCTGAACACATCCATCTGGGTGACGTTCAACTGACGCTCCTCCAGAATGTAGGGGTTCATATACTGGTTCTGCATGGACACGATGTCGTCCAGCACCATACCATTGATACCCATCTTGCTGGTTGCAAACTTACGAAAATCTTTCATATATACATTATATATTATATAGTGACCCTCCCCCCTACCCCTTGTGGAGGGGCAAGGGGGAGGGTCCTCTATATTTTAGAGTTTAGAGTTGAGTGTTTAGAGAGGTAACTTCACTTTAAACGTCCAACTTCAACCTTTCCGTTTTCCGTTTTCCGTTTTCCGTTCTGATATTATTCCTCAAAAGCCTTGTTGAACTCGTCCAGAGTAACGGTCTTCTCGTCCAGAGTAACCACTGCCTTTACAGCAGCACCGAGCTTGCGCTCTACGGTACGGTTTACCAGACCCTCGGCCTGCTGCTTGTTCTCCAGCATACCCTTGGCATAGTTCTCCAGTGCATCCTCGGGGATGTTGGTCATGCCGTACTGAGCAAACTGCATACGGGTAACCTCCTTGGCGGTCTCCATAACGTCGGGCTGCTCTACCTTGATCTCCATCTGGTCGCAAAGCTGCTCCTTGATGAGGTGCCACTTCAGTTCATCAACGCTGGGCTTGAAGTTCTTCTCAATGAACTCGTCGTCCTTGTCCTGGTTGTTCAGCTTCATGATGCGCTTGAGGATCTCCTCGGGGAACTCAACCTCACCAACACGGGCAACGATATACTTCTTCAGGTCCATAACGAAACGGAAGTCGCTGTCCACGCGGAACTGATCTTCCAGAGTCTCCTTGATAGCAGCACGGAAACCAGCCTCGTCGCTTACCTTGCCCTCACCGAGAACCTGGTCGAACAACTCCTGATTCAAAGCATGTGCCTCGTAACGGGTAATCTCGCTGATCTGGTACTGGAAGTCACCTGTCTTCTGAGCAGCCTCATCCTTAGTGATCTTCAGCAGAGAAGACAACTCAACATCGCTGTTGTATGCCTTAGAGGGATTGAAGACGATAACGTCACCAACTTTAGCACCCTCGAATTTCTGCTTCTGGTCCTCATCCTTCATGTAATCGGGAAGCATTACGGCAGCCTCAACCTCGATGCCACCCTCAACGGTCTGACCATTCTCGTCCAGCTCGGTTATAGTACCCTTCACCATGTCCTTGGCCTGGTACTCGTCCACCTTCTGGTAGCTGCCGGCACGGCTGGTGTACATCTGGATCTGCTGGTCTACCATAGCGTCGTCCACAGTGATGTTGTAGTACTCTACGGTGTCGCTGCTGCTCAACTTGGCATCCATCTGGGGAGCAAGAGCCACATCAAATACGAATGTCTGCTCGTCAGCCTCCAGACTTACCTCACCCTGCTTGTCGCTGGGAAGGGGTTCGCCCAGGATATCGATCTTCTCCTCACGGATATACTTGTAGAGCTCGGTGCCAAGCATCTTGTTCATCTCCTCGGCCTGAATCTCCTGACCGAAACGCTTCTTCAGCAGAGCGATGGGAGCCTGACCGGGACGGAAACCGGGCAGAGAAGCCTTCTTGCGATAGTCCTTCAGTGTCTTTTCCACATTGGCAGCATAGTCAGCCTT
>JAFYVX010000058.1 GCA_017558255.1 Bacteroidaceae bacterium | reverse complement strand
GGAACCGATATTGCAGGACCGCTCGACTTGTCCATCCTGACGGATATCGACAACAGCAGATACCGCACGCTCCAACTGACATCCTCGCCGCTGAACCTCCAGGCCGAGGGACGATTCAGATTCAGTACTCTTGCACGCACCATAACAAACAGCATACACAAGAAGCTGCCCAGCCTGGTTGCATACAGGGAAACCGGTTCTAAGGCCGACACCATCGCCTTCAGCATGGACCTGCAGGACACTATCCTGATGAAGCACCTGGCATTGCAGAACATAGCCATACCAGAGCGCATCCATCTCTCGGGCAACATAGCCGGTCATGACTCCATGACACTGAATGCCACCATTCCACACCTATATTTCAACAAGGAACACCTGCGCAACGCCTCCATCACGTTGAACGGAACGGAAAATGTACTTTCCACACGCATCAATGCGGAAAGACGCCAGAAGAAGAACTACGTGACCGTATCGGCACAGGCCAATGCCAACGAGAATAGGCTACGCCTCATAGCGGGAATGGACAACAAGCGGAAACCGCACTTCTGCGGAGAGATGGACATCACGGCCACTTTCAGCAACAAGTCGGGAGGCAAGCGTGACATCAAGGCATGGATAGCACCCAACGACATAGTCATCTCCGACACCGTATGGCGCATCCACCCGGCAAGCATCTCGTGGGACGGAGAAAGTGCAAGCATAAGCGGTTTCAAGATAAACCAGTCCAGAAACAGAGGCATCACGATAGACGGAAACATCTCTGCCAACGAACGGGATTCGCTCAAGATTGACCTGCAGGACATCAACGTGGAGTACATCTTGGACCTGGTCAACTTCAAGGACGTGCTTTTCCAGGGCCTGGCATCCGGCACCGCCATAGGCACCGGACTGCTCTCCTCGCCCAAGGCTTCGGCGGACATCAGCGTCAGCAACTTCCACTTCAACGAGGCTCCGCTGGGAACATTGAAGGCAAAGGCCAACTGGGGCGACTCGACCAACTTCCTCTCCCTCAATGCCACCATAGAGGAAGAGCAGAGCAACCACCGCACTGCAATAAACGGCGGTTTCAACATAGGAAACAAGAACGTCCCCGACGGGCTTGACCTGAAAATAAACACAGAAAAGTTCAACCTTGCCTTCCTGAACTTCTTCACCGAGGGCATCCTGGATGATGTCCGCGGAAGAGCAAGCGGATATTGCCGTATATTCGGTCCCTTCAAGTACATCGACCTGGAAGGCGACATGCAGCTGGACGAGATAGACTTCAAGCTGCCCATGCTCGGAACAAGCTATTCGGCACGCATGGACAGCGTTCACCTCAGACCCGGAGAAATCGCCATAGAGGCTATGATTAGCGACAACCTCACCACACCCATGGCACATCGCTATGCAGCCTATCGCAACAGGACAAACGACGTTCCGCACACGGCAAAGGTTCTGGGCAAGCTCATGCACGAAAGTTTCAAGAACCTGCGCTACGAATTCAACGTAGAGGCATGCAAACTGCTGGGGTACGACTTCAAGGAGTTTGGCGAGAGTTCCTTCTACGCAACGTGCATCGTCAGCGGCAACGTGCAGCTTAACGGCAAGCCAGGGCGACTGAACGTGGACATCAACGCAACACCCGAGGCTGGTACCACCTTCACATACAACGTCACTACACCAGAGGTCCTCACCGAGAGCAAGTTCATCACATTCAACGACGCCACCCCATCCTTGCTGGCCGACAGCACAGGGCTGTGGCAAAGGAAGAGAGTGGCATCGGCCGCGGAGAACTCCATGTCGTCGGACCTGTTCATAAACTTTAACCTGCAACTTACACCTGCCGTGAAACTGCGCCTGCTCATGGACCGCAAATCGGGCGACATGATAGAGCTGCAGGGAAGAGGCAGAATCATGGCCAACTATCACGACAAGGGACGATTCAACATCTATGGCACATATAACGTGCAGGACGGCGTCTACCGCCTGAGCCTGCAGGACATCATACGACGCGATTTCAAGTTCCAACCAGGCGGAACGATAGTCTTCGGCGGCAACCCCATGAAGGCAGGACTGAACCTGAAGGCCGTGTATAGCGTTAGCAACGTTTCACTGGACGACCTCACAACCAGTTCCCTGGGATTCTCCAAGACACGCGTGGACTGCATACTCAACCTGACCGGACATCCCGAACAACCTGCCGTTGCCTTCGACTTCGACCTGCCCAACGCCAGCGAGGACGAAAGGCAGATGGTACGCTCCATCGTGAGCACCGAGGAGGAACGCAACATGCAGGCCATCTACCTGCTGGGACTCGGACGATTCTTCAACACCAACTCCGAGGCAGGAACCCAGAGCCAGATAGCCATGAACTCCATAGTCAGCAGCACCCTGTCGCAACAGCTCAACCAATTCATTGCAAATGCCGTAGGAAACAGGAAATGGAGCATTGGCGCCAACCTGAAGACCGGCGACGACGGTTGGAGAAACATGGATGTGGAGGGCTTGCTGAGCGGCAAACTGCTGGACGACCGTCTGCTCATAAGCGGCAATTTCGGTTACCGAGAGAAATACTACACCCAACGCAGTTTCATCAGCGATGTTTCCGTGGAATATCTGCTCACGGCCAACGGCAACATATCCCTCAAGGCCTACAACCAGGCCAACGACCGCTACTTCGTGCAATCTTCCCTGAACACCCAGGGCATAGGCATCCAGTTCAAGAAGGATTTCAATCGTTTCAACGACCTCTTCCGCTGGCTCATACCACGAAAAAAGAGCAAAGAGGAATGAGGAGAGTTGAAAGGAGAAAACGGAAAAGTGAACCGAAGGTCGACACCCGAAGGGGCTGAAGTCAAGGGGCTGAAGTCAAAGGTTTTATCCACCCCCTCCGCTTCGCTCGTCCCACCTGTCTCAGGGGGACAAAGTGAGCGGTGGCCATCGTAAAACGTCTTTGATTCTGCTGGCGCGGTGTTAGCGTTGTTGATAGTAAGGTCTCTGTGGATTCCACGCGCGTCAGCTGCGTTAATTCCAGCGCAAGCGTCGCATAGCAATGAAAAAAAATCTGTGAATTCCGTGGATTCTGCGTGAGATAAAAACCTATCAATGAGCAATCTATTCGCCACCCTGTCTCAGGGGGACAGTCTGCTGGCGCGGTGTTCTGGGAATGCTTAGAGTTTTACTGCGATGCGGGTAGTAATAGAAATTTATTGGCACTTCGCAGGAAGTACGCAGAAGTACCTGGAACTAAATCATTTGAAGTCTTACACAGGCAAAGGTTTTTGAATACGCAGACTTTGTTGCTCGGGCATGCCCTGCGACGGCTGGCGCGGTGTTAGCGCTAATACTCCGCATGGCAGTCGTGGCGAAGCCTACGACAAAGTCTGCGGGTTTCTATTTAAGAATATGACCCGTAGCTAATGTTTTGACTATTAATAAATTCTGCGGATTCTGCGGATTCTGCGTGAGATATTAAAGCGGTGAGCGGTGAGCGGTGAGCGGATGAGCGGGGAGCGGATGAGCGGGGAGCGGATGAGCGGGGAGCGGATGAGCGGGGAGCGGGGAGCGGTGTGCTTTCCGCTATTCGTCTAATCATTACTCACTACTCTTTACTCACTACTAATTACTCACTACTAATTACTCATTCCTCTTTCATCTTTTCTCCTTGCCCTGTATCACCTTGATGGAGACGATGCGGCGCTCATCCATTTCCATAACCTCGAAGGTGAGGTTGCGGTAAGTGATGCGCTCGTGGAGAGAGGGGAACTCGCCCTTGATTTCAAGCAGAAGTCCGGCAAGGGTGTCGGCATCTCCCTCTACCTCGGTGAAGAAGTCGTCGTCGAGGTTCATTATGCGGTAGAAGTCGGTGAGCAGGGTCTTTGCCTGGAAAAGATAGGTGAACTGGTTGAGACGCTGGTATGTCTTCTCGTCGTCATCGTATTCGTCGTCTATCTCGCCAATAATCTCCTCGATGATGTCCTCCATGGTGACGATGCCGGAGGTGCCGCCAAACTCGTCCACCACGATGGCAATGTGGACCTTGTTCTGCTGGAAATCGCGCAGGAGGTCGTCAATCATCTTGGTTTCGGGCACGAAGTATGGCGGACGTATCAGTGTCTGCCATCGGAACGATGGTTTCTGCAAGTGCGGAAGAAGGTCCTTGATGTAGAGCACACCCTCTATATTGTCGGCAGTACCCTTGTACACAGGGATGCGACTATAGTTGTTCTCCACGATGCACTTGATAACGTCGGGGAACGGTGTGTTGATGTCCAGGTCCACCATATCCACACGCGGTGTCATTACCTCGCGCGCCGTTTCACCGCCAAAGCGTATGATGCCCTGCAGCATCTGGCTTTCCTCGGCAATATCCTTCTTGTTGGTAAGCTCCATTGCCTTCTCCAGGTCCTCCACGGTAAGCGACTCGGTCTCGAAGGAGACTATCCTGTCCGTAAAGGCCTTGCTCAGCATCAGCATGGATGAAATGGGATAAAACACGCTTTGCATGACGCACAGAATGGGAGCGGAGAAGCGTGCAAATGAGAGTGTGTGCTGGGCGCTGTATATCTTGGGCATTATCTCACCGAAAAGCAGCAGAAGGAAGGTGAGCAATACGGTAAGGAGCAGGAACTCGAGCCATTCCGTTCCCGGGCCGAAGTCCATCCAGTCCATGAAGAAGAAGTTCAGCAGCATGATAATGCCAACGTTCACCAGGTTGTTCATTATCAGTATGGTTGCCAGCATGCGGTCGCTCTGTTCGCGCAACTGCAATATGCGTGTGTCGCAACTGCGCTTCTCTTCCGCAATTTCGGCAAGGTGCTGGGGTGTAAGACTGAAAAAGGCTATCTCGCTGGCAGAGGCAAGACCACTGCATACAAGCAGCAGCACGCTGCACAGCAGGCATACCCATGCAAGCATGGAGGGTTCGCTGAAGGTTATCGCTATTTCTGGGAATATATCGGAAGAGGAAAACATCAGTATGAAAAGAAATACTACACTCTATGTGTTTATTATATACTATCAGGGATAAATGTGAAAGTGGAAAGCATTCAGTCCTGCGGTACAGATGCCTCAGGGGCGTCCGTGCGCCTGGGGGAAAGCATCTCCATGGCCTCGGCCCAGATTTCCACGACATAACGCTTCTGACCGGAACGGTCGTCATAGGAACGTGTGTGTATCTTGCCTTCTATGTACAGCTTGTCGCCCTTGTGGACATATTTCTCCACCGTTTCTGCCAACTGACGCCAAAGTATGACGTTGTGCCATTCCGTGCGGTCGGGCACTTCCGTACCGTTCTGCAGACGGTAACCTCGCTCGGTGGTGGCAAGACGAACCGTAGCAACAGCCACTCCGGCATCAACATAACGAACCTCTGGTTCCACACCCACGTTGCCAATAAGCATTACCTTATTCATAGTCGTTCCAAATTTATAAGCGATGCAAAGTTAAGGAATTATTCCCAAACCAACAAATTGAAGGTGCAAGTTCAGCGCACCTTGCAAGTAAAGCACGCGATATTGCGGCATATTAGGAAGAAATTCACTACCTTTGCGTCTATCATGGAGACAAAGCAAATGAAAATCACGAAGGAAATTCTGGAAAAGGCACACAAGGAGCATTTCAACAAGGAAGCGTTTCTGGAGGTAGACCCATGCGGTTTGGTGTACGAACTGAAGCAACATACCGACAGGCAACTGGACATAGAACTCGGAGCCTTGTTCGTGGCCATGATCACCTGGGGCAACCGCAAGGCCATAAAACAGGCGGCACGAAAGATGCTCGGGGACGAAATGAACTGGAAACCAGCCGACTTCATCCTCAACGGGAGATACAAGGACTCCTACACGGACGCAAAGAACGGATGCGTCTACCGCACGTTGAACAGGGAGAAGTTCATCCTCGTGTGCGACAATATCCGGCGAGAACTTGAACAGGCGGGAAACGGTGGCAACACACCCACTCTGGAACAACTGTTTGACGGAAAAAGCATTGATGAAATCATTGCAATCCTGTGCCGATGGCTCTCCCCTGCCCGACTGGGCACACCAGGCACCTCAGCATGCAAGAGGATATGCATGTACCTGAGATGGATGGTCAGACAGGAAGAGCCCGACCTGGGCTTGTGGAAGTCCATGGACCAGCGAGAACTATATGCCGTAATGGATGTACACGTATGCAAACTCACAGCCTCCATATTGTCGCGCAGACAGGCCGACTGGAAAGCATGCACGGAACTGACAGGCATCTTCCGCAAGTGGTCGGAGCACGACCCGCTGAAGTACGATCTTGCCCTCATGACTGTTGCCGACCACGGTTTTTAGACTTTTTTCCGAAAAAAAGAGCGAAAGGTTTTCGTTTTACAATAAATTTACATACCTTTGCACACCGAAATAATGTATTAACAACAAATATCTCTAACTATTATGCCTAACGGAAAGAAGCACAAGCGCCACAAGATGGCTACTCACAAGCGTAAGAAGAGACTGCGCAAGAACAGACACAAGAGCAAGTAAAAACTGCTTGCCGTCTGACTGCGTTGATATACGCAAAGGAACACATCCGGTTGCCGAGCGGCCATTATATTATATATATAAAGGTGCTGGCACCGGATTTTTCATACCATTTGAACTATGACCAGCGAACTCTTTATTGATGTACAACCCAAAAAGATATCAATCGCCCTTACCGAGGACAAGCGATTGATGGAATACCAGGAAGAAAGCCAGGAGGCAAGCTTCCAGGTGGGCAACGTATATCTGGCAAAGGTTAAAAAACTGATGCCCGGACTGAACTCATGCTTTGTAAACGTTGGTTATGAAAAAGACGCATTCCTGCACTACCTGGACCTCGGACCACAATTCAACTCGTATGCCAAGTACCTGAAAAGGGTGCTTAACGACAGAAAGAACCTACCACCACACGAAAAGGCACAGATCCTTCCCGACTGCCCGAAGGAGGGTGCCATACAGAACACCTTGCAACAAGGACAGGAAGTTCTTGTACAAATTGTCAAGGAACCCATCTCCACCAAAGGACCACGACTGACCTGCGAACTCTCCTTCCCGGGACGACTGCTCGTGCTCATGCCCTTCCAGAACAAGGTCAACGTTTCGTCGAAAATCAAAGACCCCAAGGAAAGGGCACGCCTGAAACAGGTTATCGAAAGCATCAAACCGGAAAACTGCGGTGTCATCGTCAGAACCGTTGCCGAGGGCAAGAAAGCCATCGCCCTGGACAACGAAATGAAAATCCTGACACAACGCTGGAACGACACACTCAAACGCACACAGAAGGCAAAGGAAATGCCCACCCTGGTGTATGAGGAAAGCAGCCGTGCCGTGGGCATGCTGAGAGACCTCTTCAATCCGTCGTACGAAGGTATTTACGTAAACAGAGAAGACGTTTACCAGGAAGTACGCGACTACGTCAGTCTCATTGCCCCCGAACGCACCGATTGCGTAAAGATGTACAAAGGCAGCCTCCCCATCTTTGACAATTTCGACATCACAAGGCAGATAAAGTCGGGTTTCGGCACCACAGTAACATACAAGGGTGGAGCATACCTGATCATAGAGCACACCGAAGCCCTGCATGTCATAGACGTGAACAGCGGCAACCGCACAAAGAAGGACGACACACAGGAAGTGAATGCCCTTGAGGTAAACCTCGGGGCGGCAGACGAAATAGCACGCCAGCTCCGACTGAGAGACATGGGCGGCATCATTATCGTTGACTTCATCGACATGAAGAATGCCGAATCGCGACAGGCACTCTACGAGCGCATGGTGGAAAACATGAAAAAGGACCGCGCCAAGCACAACATCCTGCCTCTTACCAAATTCGGCCTCATGCAGATAACCCGCCAGCGCGTCCGCCCCGTTATGGACGTGAAGGTGGAGGAAGTGTGCCCCACCTGCCATGGCACAGGCAGCATAAAGAGCAGCCTGCTCTTCACCAAGGTGCTCGAAGGAAAGATACAGATGTTGCAGAACAGACTGGGAATAAAGAGTTTCACGCTCCACGTGCACCCCTACGTATATGCATACATCTGCCAAGGCATATGCAGCCTAAAGATGAAATGGCAATGGAAGTACGGACTGGGCGTAAAGATTATCCCCAGCCAGAAACTGGGCATGCTGCAATACGAGTTTTACGACACTAAAGGACAGGAAATTGACGTCAAGGAGGAGATAGAAATACGATAACCTCCACAACCAACAGACTATCTCATAAGTTAATATATATTAACTGATGTTTTAATTTGGGCAAAAGGGTGTTCTCTTTTGCCCATTTGTTTTATTCTTCCGATAAAAAAACGTAACTTTGCACGCGATTAAGTGTATCCGTTACATTATTGCCCCGAATAAGCATTGGCGGATTCAGCACCTACAAGAGACGAGACAAGAAAAAAATATCAAAAACATAACAAACACAGAAAACAATGAAAGTAAACGTGAAAATTGTTTCTGCCGTAGTCATTGCGACATCGGCCATGTTGGTATCCTGTGGTGGCAATCAGCAACAGCAGATACCCACCGCCACCTTCAAGACAATGAACGTGGGTCGTCAGGATGTAACAATCGAAACCAAGTATAGTGCAACTATACGCGGTCGTCAGGACGTAGACATCTATCCACAGGTTGGTGGTACACTTAAGCAGATTTGTGTGACAGAGGGTCAGGCCGTGCGTGAGGGCCAGCCCCTTTTCGTTATCGACCAGGTGCCCTATCAGGCAGCACTGAACACCGCAGAGGCAGCACTCCAGGCTGCCAAGGCAAGCGAGGCAACAGCATCAATGAACTATGAGAGCAAGAAGAAACTGTTTGCAGAGAACGTAATCTCCGACTTTGACCTTCAGTCAACATACAACAGCCTGCTCTCTGCCAGAGCTCAGGTGGCACAGGCCGAAGCACAGGTTATAAACGCCCGCAACAGTCTTTCATACACCGTGGTGAAGGCTCCTTCAAATGGCGTGGTAGGCACTCTCCCCTATCGTCAGGGTGCTTTGGTAAGCGCACAGATGGGACAGCCTCTGACCACCGTGAGCGACAACAGCCAGATGTGGGTATATTTCAGCATCTCAGAGCGCGACCTTCTGAACATCGTGCGCAAGAGCGGTTCTCTGAACGAGGCCATCAAGAACATGCCCGAGGTGACACTTACACTGGTTGACGGTTCTACCTACGAAAAGACAGGACGCGTTGAGAGCGTTAGCGGCGTGGTGAACTCAAGCACCGGTAGCGTACAGCTTCGCGCCGTATTTGACAACGAGAACGGCATACTGCACAGCGGTAGCACCGGTAATGTCGTAATCCCCACCACATACAGCCAGGCACTGGTAGTTCCTGCTACTGCTGCCGTACAGACACAGGACCGCTTCCGTGTATTCCTCGTTAGCGACAGCATTGCTCATGGCAAAGTGATTACCGTAAACGAGCAGAAGGCAGGCAACCTGTTCATCGTAACTTCAGGACTTGAGGGTGGCGAGGAAATCGTAGCCGAAGGTGCCGGTATGGTGAAGGAAGGCCAGAAGGTAAAGTAGTTGACAATCGCAGGTAAACCACGATTGAATAATAAAACACTATAAAAACTACGAAAACAAAATGAAAGGAAATATATTCATTAAAAGACCCGTGATGGCAATGTCCATTTCCATCATGATTCTTATAGTGGGTGCTATCAGCTTCTTCACTCTACCAATGGAGCAGTTCCCTGATATTGCACCTCCTACAATTTCCGTTAGTGCACAGTATACCGGTGCCAATGCCGATGCCGTGACAAAGGCCGTTATCCAGCCTCTGGAGGAAAGCATCAACGGTGTAGAGAACATGATGTACATGACATCTACATCTACCAACTCCGGTTCTGCCACCATCACCGTGTACTTCAAGCAGGGCACCGACCCCGACATGGCTGCCGTAAACGTGCAGAACCGTGTGTCAAAGGCACAGGCTCTCTTGCCTCAGGAGGTAACAAAGATCGGTGTTTCCACACAGAAGCGCCAGACTTCGTTCCTTCAGGCTACTGCCCTTGCATGCACCAATGGAGAATACGACCAGGATTTCTTGTCGAACTACTTGGACATCAATGTAATCCCCGAGCTAAAGCGTATCAAGGGTGTGGGTGATGTGATGATGATGGGTGGTCAGTACTCATTGCGTATCTGGCTGAAGCCCGAATTGATGGCTCAGCACCAGCTGGTACCATCAGACATTACCTATGCATTGGCAGAGCAGAACCTTGAGTCTCCTGCAGGTCAGTTGGGCGAAAGACCCATGACAGGCAACCGTGGCAATGGCATAGAGAATGTATATCAGTACACACTGAAGTACACCGGTCGTCTGCAGAGCATTGAGCAGTTCAACAACATCGTGCTGAAGTCTCTGCCTGACGGTAATGTGCTTCGTCTTAGCGATGTGGCAGACGTGGAACTCGGTTCTAACAGCTATGCATTCTTTGGTAAGTGCAACGGCAACCCTGCCGTGACATTCATGGTGTTCCAGATGCCTGGCACAAACTCAAAGGAGGCAAACGACGCCGTTACCGCAAAACTGGAGGAGTTGAGCAAGAACATGCCCGCAGGTCTGGAGTTTGTGAACGTAATGTCATCAAACGACTTCCTGAACGCCTCTATCTATAACGTTGAGGAGACACTTATCATCGCCATCATCCTGGTTGTCCTGGTGGTGTACTTCTTCCTTCAGGACTTCCGTGCAACATTCATCCCTGCCATATCCATTATCGTATCATTGGTAGGTACGTTTGCTTGCCTTTCCATTGCAGGATTCTCGCTGAACCTGCTGACCCTCTTCGCTCTGGTGCTTGCTATCGGTACCGTGGTGGACGATGCCATCGTGGTGGTGGAGGCCGTACAGGCCAAGTTTGACGCCGGATACAAGAGTCCCTACGAGGCAACACGCGACGCTATGAGCGACGTTACCATGGCGGTTATCTCCTGTACCTTCGTGTTCATGGCGGTGTTCATCCCCGTAAGCTTCATGCCCGGCACTTCTGGTGTGTTCTACACTCAGTTCGGTGTCACACTGGCAACATCCGTAGGTCTGAGCTGTGTATCAGCACTCGTACTCTGCCCTGCCCTTTGTGCCATGCTGATGAAGCCAGCCAGTGGCGAGCGCCGCAAGGGTTTCTTTGGTTCTATAAACTACCACACACGCAAGGCATACGAGGCATCATATAATGCAATGCTCACAAAGTATAGCAACATCCTGGCATCGCTCATCCGCGCCAAGAACCGTTGGATTGCTCCCACCAGCATCATCGTGGCATTTGCCGGCATGGCATTCTTCGCTTCAAACATCTCTGTGGGTCTTGTTCCTGCCGAGGACCAGGGTACCGTGATGCTTGTAATGAGCACACCTCCAGGTACCAACCTGGGTACAGCCACCAAGACAATGGACAAGGTGGAGCAGATTATGAAGGAGACTCCCGAGATCAAGGACTACATCCGTGTAAACGGTTATAGCTTCATGGCTGGTCAGGGTGTATCATACGGTATGGCCATCGTGCGTCTGAAGCACTGGAGCGACCGTAACTATGGTGCCCTGCACCCCGTTGACAACTTCCTCTCAACAAGTACCATGGTGGCAAATGCCAAGTTGAACCTCCGCCTTATGAAGGAGATTCCCGAGGCTCAGTGCTTTGCCTTCGAGCCTGGTATGATTCCCGGTTATGGTACTGGTTCTATCGAGCTGAACCTTCAGGACAAGATGGGTGGCGACAAGCAGGTATTCCTGGATTACACGGAGCAGTTCCTTGCTGCTATGAGCAAGCGTCCCGAGGTTGCCCGTGCCATGACATCTTATGCACGCAACTTCCCCCAGATTCAGGTAGAGGTGGATGCAGCACAGTGCAAGCGTGCAGGCATCTCTCCCTCTGATGTGCTTAGCGCACTGGGTAGCTATTGCGGTGGTGCTTATGTGAGCAACATGAACCAGTTCGGTAAGGTTTACCGTGTGATGATGGCTGCCAACGAGAAGGCACGCCTCACTACCGAGGACCTTGGCAACATGTTTGTGCGCGTGAACGGTCAGATGGCTCCCCTCTCTCAGTTCATCAAGCTCACTCCCGTGCTTGGTCCTGAGATTGACACACGATTCAACCTGTTCAGCTCTATCATGTGTAACCTCACCCCCAATGCCGGTTATGCAAGTACCGATGTAATGATAGCTATCGAAGAGGAGTTCAACAAGGTATTCCCCTCTGGCTATGCATACGAGTTCGGCGGCATGAGCCGTGAGGAGCACCAGCAGATGGGTAGCATGGCATCATACCTCATCTATGGCGTATGTTGCGTACTGATATTCCTGATTCTCAGCATGCTCTATGAGAGCTTCCTGATTCCCTGGGCCGTTATGCTCTCCGTACCTGCCGGTTTGATGGGTGCATTCGGTTTTGCATGGTTGTGGAACCAGTGCTATGCAGCTCTTCCCTTCATCTTCCTGGGTAAGATTGAGAACAACATCTACATGCAGACTGCTATCGTAATGCTCATCGGTCTGCTGGCCAAGACTGCCATCCTTATCACCGAGTATGCTCTGGAGCGCCGTCGTAAGGGTCTTGGCATTGTTGAGGCCGCATACGCTGCTGCCGAGGCTCGTCTGCGTCCTATCATCATGACCGTTGCAACCATGATTATCGGTATGGTGCCTCTGGTTATTATGACTGGTGCAGGTGCAAATGGTAACCGTACCATCGGTATTGCCGTTATCGGCGGTATGTTTGTAGGTACATTGGCCATTCTGCTCACCGTGCCCGTGCTGTTCATCTTCTTCGAGTGGGTTCAGGAGAAAATCCGTCCTGCCATGGTTGAAGAGCCCGATGCACAGGTACTGATGGAGCGCGAGCGCATCAGACATGAGCGCGAAGTTCGTGAGCAAAAGCAAAAGGAGAAGCACTAATTGCACTTCCACCTAATATATAATAAAGAATAACAAGATGAAGAAAAACATCATAATCCTATCCCTTGCAGCCCTGTCACTGACAGGCTGCGGGGTACTGAAGAGCTACGACCGCGAGAAGGTGGCACAGCCCATAGACATTGAAACTCTCTATGGCGATGCACTGAGCGGAGACTCTCTGGGACTTGGAGACCTGAAGTGGCGCGAACTCTTCACCGACCCTGCCCTGCAATCACTCATTGAAAGGGTGCTCGAGCAGAACACCAACATGAAGAATGCTGACCTTGCCATACAGCAGATCAACCATGCCCTGAAGGCTGCAAAGTGGGCCTTCGCACCCAGCGTGGCTCTAAGCGCAAATGGTAGCATCAGCAAGATGTGGGATCCATATAAGCGTTCTGCATATTCCGACACACCCAGCAGCAAGCCCTATAGCATCGGCCTTACCGTTGGCTGGCAGCAAGTAAACCTCCTGCAGTTGCGCAACGCAGAGAAAGGTGCTGAAATGAGCCTTGAACAGGCACGTGCCGCCAAGCAGGCCGTACAGTCGTCGCTCGTTTCGCACACAGCCACAATGTACTACACACTGGCTCAGCTGGACGAACAGCTGGTGCTCATGAAGCAGACCAAGGCCAACTGGGCTGAGTACCTGAAGATG
>JAFYVX010000006.1 GCA_017558255.1 Bacteroidaceae bacterium | reverse complement strand
CAGATAGAGAACATTGCACGAAAGCATGCCGTCCATGCCGTATTGCACGGAGAATCGGACCACATGCTCGAGGATCTGCTCAAATACTGTGCCACCGAACGCCTCAATGCTTCTGCCCAGCGTGTCAAAGTGGGGTTCTAATGGAGAAATTCCTACATACACCATTCCGTTCTATAAATAATTTTAGTAAATTTGGCATGTGTAAGCAACCAAAACCTAATAAATCCCGACATATAATGACGACCGCACTATCAAAATCAAGATACACCAAGTATTGCCAATGCCCCAAGGCTCTGTGGCTGAGTATTAACAAACCAGATGAGGCTACCGTGGATGCCGCAGTGGAGGCACGCTTTGCCGAGGGCAATGTGGTGGGCGACCTTGCCATGCAGTTGTTTGGACCCTTCGTAGAGGTGACAACACACACAGAAGATGGCCGTTTGGATATTGGCGCCATGATTCGTCGCACCAAGGACGAGATGGAGCGCGGCACCGGCGTGATATGCGAGGCTTCGTTCAGTTACAACAAGGACGGACAGAGCAATTACTGTGCTGTGGATATTCTGCGCCGCACCCCCACAGGCTGGGCCATCTACGAGGTGAAGAGCACCACATGCCATGTGGCAGACATAGCATTGACGGACAGCAAGATTCGCGAAAAGGTGCAGAAGTATGCCTCCGACATTGCCTTCCAGCGATGGGTGCTGGAGCAGTGCGGTGTCAATGTAACGGGCACATACCTCGTGATGCTCAATAAAGACTATGTGAAGCAGGGCGAACTCTGTCTGGCGGACTTGTTCAATGTCGTTGACATGAAGGAACTGGTAGATGCGGAATATGTCAAGGTTCCCAATGCCTCTGCCCGTGCTCACAAGGTTTTGGAGGCGGAAGGCGAGGATGGTCTCAAGGAAATAGGCACACACTGCTTCCACCCCTATAAATGCGCTTTCTGGGGATATTGCACCAGGCACCTGCCTTCTCCCTCAGTCTTTGATGTATATGGCGGACAGGGTCGCGCCGCTTTTTCGACGGCAAAGAAAATGGAGTGCTACAACAAGGGCCTTGTCTCTTTCCAGCAGTTGAGTACCCTCTCCATAGGAAAGATACAGGACATGCAGATACACTGTACGCTCAATGACGATATATATATTGACAAGAAGGGCCTACTGAAATTCCTGGACAAGGTAACCTATCCGCTCTACTTCCTCGACTTTGAGACCATGCAGCAGGTGTTGCCCCAATACGATGGCACACATCCATATCAGCAGGTGACATTCCAGTACTCGCTGCACTATATCGAGCACGAGGGCGGTGAACTGAAGCACAAGGCCTGCCTCGCTAAAAGCGATGGAAGTAATCCTCTGCGTGCCCTTGCCGAGGCACTCTGCAACGACATTCCCATGAATGTATGCACCATGGCATATAACGACCCCTTCGAGAAGGGGCGCATAGAGGAGATGGCAAAGACCTTCCCCGACCTCGCCGCTCACCTGCTCAACATACGCGATGGTATCATTGACCTGCTTACGCCTTTCCGCCAGGGTTGTTATTACACCCCAGCCATGGGAGGTTCGTTCAGCATCAAGAGCGTGTTGCCCGCCCTCTTCCCCGATGATGAAGAACTCAATTACCACAATCTCAATCCCTTGGTACAGAACGGAGGTCATGCCATGACCATCTTCCCCAAGATTAAGGACATGCCCCATGACGAGGCCCTTGCTGCCCGTAAGGCATTGCTCGACTATTGCCATCTCGACACCCTCGCCATGGTGCGCGTGTGGGAGAAGTTGAAGGAGGTGGTTGCAAGACCATGAAAATTACCGCAAACCGAATGAACAATAAATAGCACACCTATCCATATATGAAACAAGTAAAGATAACCATTGAAGGGACAATACAGATTTGCGAATATGCATCTACCGAAGAGGAGTTCTACGACACTTTCTATATGACTCTTGGCTGGCATACCGTAGATGCACTCTATGTAGATGATAACGAAGATGAAAATCTTATCAAGAAGAAGGGCAAGTATGTCAAGGTGGGTGATTATTTCCATGACCTCTTTTCAGAAGAGGGCGACCATCCGCTGCCTGTAGAGGTACACTTGCGAGAAACGCATGGTGGCGACCGTTTCAGCTATACCATAAATTTGGAGGACGATGAAGAATTTGACATCAAGAAGGTACAGTTGGTCAAGTCCAACAATGAGATAGAGTGCTGCCCTTACTTTATCTTGGCACGCCATATCCTCTACGATGGCAAGGAAATCGTAGTAAACGAGGAGGACGAATACCTCAGAACCGGAATTGATGGCCGATACTATAGTGAATATGTGATTTACTATTTTGTGAACGATTAACTGCTCCACAATCGGAATGGCGGCAATCCCCTGCGTGCCCTTGCCGAGGCATTATGTCGCGACATTCCGATGAATGTTTGTACCATGGCCTACAATGACCCCTTTGAGAAAGGGCGTATCAAGGAGATGGCCATGGGCGGTTCGTTCAGCATCAAGAGCGTGTTGCCCGCTCTCTTCCCCGATGATGAAGAACTCAACTACCATAACCTCAACCCACTTGTGCAGAACGGAGGCCATGCCATGACCATCTTCCCCAAGATAAAGGATATGCCGGCCGATGAGGCCCATGAAGCACGCGAAGCATTGCTTGCCTACTGCCACCTTGACACCCTCGCCATGGTGCGCGTGTGGGAGAAGTTGTTGGAGATGGTCAAGTAAAAAAGTTGGAGAGTATTTTGAATTTCTCTCCCGATGTGACTATATTATAGGCAACGAAACAAAATAAAACAAAATATTATGGACAAAGAACAGTATTTCTTAGAAAGTATCCACGAAGCCGATGGTGAAGAATTGTCAAAGTTGGGACTGAATGTCCTTGAAAACCCAGAACAATGTGTAAAGGTGCTGCTTGAGCAGATGCGAAGTGGCAACGACGAATTCAAGTTCGTATTGATACGTTTGTTGTTTCATGGCTATGGTCTTCATCTCTTGCAGGCTGAGGACAAACAGTGGTTGCTTGATGACGACT
>JAFYVX010000057.1 GCA_017558255.1 Bacteroidaceae bacterium | reverse complement strand
TATTGGATGAATACATAATGAGACATTATTAAACGCAGATTCCCTTGGCAGGGCGCGCCCTGCCAAGGGAATCTATCCTACTTTTTGTCCTATAAGGGAATTTAATGATGAATTCATCCTACTTTTTGTCCACGTTACCTTATTTTGATAATATTTACAAGGTCAAAATGTTTGTTTGTTTCTATCGTGCTGAACTACATGAAATAAAGTTGAAAACCTATTATTAAGAAGTTTGTTTGTTTGCTCAAAAAATTGTATCTTTGCAGATGGTAAGCCTTTTTTAGCGAAGGAAGGCAATGTCTACTACTTTTGCATAAGCATTTCTATAATAGTTCACATAGACCCCATAAAGTCAGAAAAAACTATTTTGACATAGAAGGAATAAAAATGTGTTTACATCAAAAAAAACTATAAACACAAAGCTGCTTATTTTACTGGAAATCAAGTAAAGTTCAGCACCCCTTCCGAATCACCAAAAGCATAAGAGAGTCCCCTAAAAGGAACTCTCTTTTTTTGTGTAATTGTAAACGCTCACCTCTCATCCGCTCACCTCTCCTCGCTCACTTTGTCCCCCTGAGACAGGGGCGACGAGCGCGAAGCGCGGAGGGGGTGGATAAATTGAAACGGAAAAGTGAAAACTAATCCCCTCACCACTATTTTTCTTTTCCACGCCGATTCCGCAAAGGATTGGATTATCAGAGAGCCATGTCCTATTACGCTTGCGCTGGATTATCGCTGGCTACGCGCGATGATTTCGCAGAGCTTTGCGTAATCTGTCGTAGTGTAACTTGCGACAAATTTTGTTAATCCAGCGAAGCGCCATCCTCTTGGAAAACTCTGCCACTTCGCGCTATCTGCGTGACAATAATGTTCCCTGCTCACTTTCTCCCCCCTGAGACAGGGTGGACGAGCCCGAAGGGCGGAGGGGGTGGATAAAAACCTTTCCGTTTTCACCTTTCACCTTTCCGTTTGTAAGGCGGAGGGGGTGGATAAACTCCGCTCACCCCTCACCGTTCATCCGCTCACCTCTCACCTCTCGTTCACCGTTACCATTGTTGCTCCGAAGCCGTATTGCTGGAATGAGGCATCTTGGTGGCGGCAGTTTTTGTAGGTGTATTTCAGTTCTGTCAGTATGGCTTTGCGTAGCACGCCATCGCCATTACCGTGGATAAAGACTATGCGGCGACCTTTGTCTCTACGGTATTGCTCCATGGTCTCGCGGAAGATCTTCATCTGATAGTCCTTGATCTCGTTGGGGCTGAGTCCGTCGGTACTGTCCAGTAGGGCGTGAGCGTGCAGGTCTATCTCCACTATCTCGTCCTTGCCCAGTTTCTTGCCCGATGTGGCAATTGCTATGGGCGATGTTGCTCTGGCATGCTGTCTCAGGGCATTGGCAGCCTCCATCTCGTCCAGTCGGCGAGTGAGTTTCTGCACCATGCTCTCCAATCGTGCCACACGTTCCTCCAGAGTTTCCTTGGCCGTGTAGTTGTAGTCCTGGTCGAAGAGTGGGGCAGGGGTGTGTCCGCCCTGGGGTTGTTGTGCTTGTTTGCCAGCTATCGAAGCGTTTGTTGTGCTTGTGCTTTCCTTACGTTTCTCCGGCGCATTGTTCTTTCTGCCCTCGTCGGGAATCACCACCAGGTCGCTCTCCAGCATGGGTATCTCAAACCCATCCTCGCCCTCTACCAGTATCAGTCCGCCCTTGCGAAAGCCCGTCACCTTGCCTCCGCCCACCTCGCGCAGAAAGCGCACGGTATCGCCTATGTTTATATTCATATAGTAAAGTATGTTTGTTGGTCTATGCGTAGGGACAGGAAAAACGGCCCTTCTTTCGGCCTGTTTCCCCTATCCATGTGCAAAGATAGTGCAAAATATCCACAATCATGGTTCAAAATTAATAAAATAGCCGAAAATAAATGCAAGCGGATTTGTAGAGCTTTAATAAAAAAAGTATCTTTGCCACGATATGACTAATAATTATTATTAAACAACAATAACTTATTTCATTTATGAAGAAACTGTTTTTACCCCTTTTGTGCATGTTTCTTGCCATTGCGGCAGATGCTCAAGTTCTGAAGAAGGTCAGCATCAAGTCGGCTTCTGCTTCGAGCGAGAATTCTACCAGCGAGAATGCTGCCAAGGCCATCGATGGCAAGTACGACACCTTCTGGCACAGCGTATGGAGCGGTGGTCAGACCTCTTTCCCCGTAACCTTCACCGTCACCATGGCCGAGGAGGTTTATCTCGATGTTGTGCGCTATGTTCCCCGTCAGGGCAATAGCAATGGCAACTGGGGCGATGTTGAGTTGCTCTATCGCAATAGCGAGACAGGCACCAAGTATGTCAGTCTGGGCACCTTCAAGCTCAACAACAGCAGCAATTCTTACGACTTCCCCCTTGGTATGCCCGTAAAGAATGTGCGTTTCAGCATCAAGAACGGTAATGGCGGATGGGCCACAGCCAGCGAGATCGAGGCATACCAGTTCGACAACACCAAGCTCGACGCCTTCAAGCCCTATTTCGAGGACGACCTGTTCACCGTTCTCAAGCCTGAGGTTACCTCCAGCGAGGGTATCGAGGATGCCGATGTCAAGGCATTGGTAGACAATCTGCTCAACGACAAGGAGTATAAGAACTTCCGCGTTGCCGAGTTCGAGCCCTATGAGAATCCCTACACCCTTCAGTCCGAGCTCAAGATCAAGGCTCCATACTGTTTGTGGGAGAACCCCTCTGGTATCTACCTCAAGAACGGTCAGACCTGCTATGTGATGGTTTCTGGTGTTGCCAGCGACCCCGTGAGCCTCACTATCAAGAACTGGGTAAACAACGAAACCGAGACAAGCTACTCTCTACGCAATGGTCTCAACAAGATCACCGCTAGCAGCGAGGGTAATGTCTTTGTCAACTACTATACCGACAACTACAAGAATGCCCCCAATGTCAAGTTCCACTTCATCAACGCCCCCGTGCGTGGTTACTGGGACCAGCAGACTATGACCAATGCCGATTGGACCAAGATGCTGAGCAAGTTGGAGAGCGACAACAGCATCATCATCGTTCGTAGCGAGCATGCACAGCTGGCATTCCCCGTATCGGCATGGAAGCAGTATTGCCCCACCAACGTGGACTCGCTCATGACACTCTATCAGCAGGTACAGTGGGCCGTGCGCGACATTTTGGGTCTTGACAAGTATGGCCGTCAGAAGAAGAACCGCCAGCTCTACTATGCCACCACCTATGGCTTCATGGCTGCTGGTGGTCATGGTGCATACTGTAATGTCAACAGCCTCAATGCCATCATGACTCCCGACTCCAAGAAGTTCGACTTCTGGGGCGTAGGTCACGAATGGGGTCACAACAACCAGGTCAATGGTTTCCACTGGAGCGGTTGTGGCGAGACCACCAACAACATTACCGCCTCTTGGGCACAGCTTCACTTTACAGGCAATCGCAACTATCTGCGTCTTGAGGACGAGAATAGCGGTGTTGACGAATATTCCGGCATGCGCGGTGGTCGTATGCAGACCTACTTCGAGGAGGGTCTGCGCAAGGGCGTTCAGTGGCAGCTTCAGGATGGTCCCGACTATCATGGTGCCACCCCCGATACCAAGACCGTTACAGGTTATGACTATGATGGCAAGAGCATAGGTCAGGTTACTACCACCTCGCGCAACTACGACCACTTCGTCAAGCTCTCTCCCTTCTGGCAGCTAAACCTCTGGGGCACCTTGGCAGGCAAATGTCCCGACATCATCCCCATGGTTCACGAGGCCATCCGTACTACCAGCAACTACACCACTACCTACAACACCAACGGTAAGCAGCAGATCAACTGGATGAAGCTGGCATGCGACAGCGCACAGATCGACCTTCTGCCCTTCTTCGAGAAGGCTGGTATGCTCAAGCCCATCAATGCCTATATCGAGGACTATGGTGCTGGTTGGAACAAGATCAATCAGACCATGATCAACAACCTCAAGAAGCACGTTGCCTCCAAGGGCTATCCTGCCTTCACCGAGGAGATTAACTATATCAACGGTCACAACTTCCACATCTATCGCGACAACCTCAAGCTCAGCGTGCCCTCTACCCTCGGCACAGGTTGTACCTACAACGATGCTGGCAAGGTCAAGGTAGACCACACCAGGGTAAAGAATGCCGTAGCATTCGAAACCTACAACAGCGCCGACTCTCTCATCCGCATCACCATGTACGGTCTGGGCTCCAACGACAGCCACTCATACACCATGGTGCTCTATCCCTCTTCCAGCGAGGAGGCAGATGCTGCGGCATACATCGTGGCAGTAGGTTACGACGGCACACGCGAGAAGATCTATGCTAAGGTCAACCAGCAGAAGAGCCTCGCTACCAACAAGTTCTACACCATCACCAGCAAGGCCAAGGGCGGTGCACTCTCATGCGGTGCCAACACCTCTATCAACAATTCTGGCACCATCTCCTGGAGCCTCGAGCGCGCCTCATTGTCCTCTTCCTTCAACTTCGTATGGTATCTCGAGAAGCGCGATGGCAAGGTGTTCCTCTACAATCCACAGAGCGATAGCTACTTCACCGGAACTTCCAACTCACCCACCAACTCTCTCTGCAAGAAAGCCGATGCTCCAGCATGGGAAGTGGCATGCGTCAACGAATCCGAAGGCACCTATACCTTCAACCTCAGCGGCACTGGTCAGTACATAAACTCATACTCCTCCACCAATACCGGTCTGTGGAGCGGTGGTGCTGGCGATGCCAACAATGTATGGAAGGTAGAGGAGATCAGTAAGTTCACCTTCACCATAGGCAATGCAGGCTACTATCTCGCATGCAGCCCCGTGGCATTGCAGTTACCTGACGGACTCGAAGCCTTTGTCGTTGGCGAGCACAAGGTGCTTAACTACGAAGGTACCGACTACACCTACCTCGCTCTGGACAAGGTTTCTGGCAACATCATCCCTGCACGCATGCCAGTGGTTCTGGCTGGTGCTCCTGCCAAGTACGAACTCACCTTCGTTCCCGAGGACAACACACAGCCCACAACACCCAACATCCTCAAGGGCACCACTCTCAAGCTCACAGGTATCTCTCGTGCCACTCTTCTCTACAATGCCACTGTCAGCTCCGAAGCTGGTACCACAGGCATAGTAAAGCTGGCAACAAGCAACACCACCGTACCCGTGAACCGTGCCTACCTTCTCACCTCCGACGTCGATGGTGCCACACAGGTATATCTTCAGACACGTGATTTCGTTACTGGCATAGACCAGGTAGAGTCCACCACCACCAGCCCCGTCTTCTACAACCCCAACGGCACCCGTGCCACCAAGTTGCAGAGCGGCTCCATCTACATCACCTCCGACGGCAAGACCATCCTAGTGAAGTGATGAACGGTGAGCGGATGAGCGGTGAGCGGAGTTTATCCACCCCCTCCGCCTTACAAACGGAAAGGTGACTGCTTTAGCTTGATGAGCGAAGGTGAACTAATAAAGGTGAAAACGGAAAGGTTTTTATCCACCCCCTCCGCGCTTCGCGCTCGTCCACCCTGTCTCAGGGGGACAAAGTGAACGGTTAGCGGATGAGCGGTTAGCAGGTTCGACGAACCAAGGGTCTACGTTAAGTCAAGTCAAAACTAAAAGTGGAAGACAATACCTCTACCACCTCATCCCCCCAACAAAGAAAGAGCGACACCTCGGTGCCGCTCTTCTTGTTGTACGCTCAGCATGAGCATTAGCTAACGGGTGTAAGTCCCGAGCGAGCCCTAATAGCGGGAATCGCATAGCCTAAGGCAAGGGTGTCCATCGTGAGGTGGAATCTGAAGGAAGCTGGCGGCAAACATCTGGTC
>JAFYVX010000056.1 GCA_017558255.1 Bacteroidaceae bacterium | reverse complement strand
TATTGAGTCCCTGCATGCTGGCAAGTTGTGCCAATGCCTCCAGATAGGTGTTGCAATATCTTTTGGTTGCAGAATACGATGGTGCTGCTCCCAAGCCCTTGGTGCCGGCAATGGAGGTTACGGCTGCTATGTGGCCATGTCCCTTCTGGGCAAAATAGTGCCAGGCATGGTCTATAAGGCGTGTAAAGCCCATGACGTTTGTTTCCACGGTGGCCAGTTCCACGTCGGTGTCCAATTGCCGGTTCTGCTTTCCTATGCCGCTGACGTGCAGATATATGTCCATACCGCCGAGCCTTTCTATGAGTTCCTGCAGGTGTAGCGTTGCCTGAGTGTCGTTGACGTCTATCTGGGCATAGGGACAATCTCCCAACTCTGTGGAAATGTGCTTTAGGTTCTCCAGACGTCTGCCTGCAATGGCAACGGTGTGCCCCTGTTTATGAAACAGGCGTGCCACTTCCAGGCCTATGCCCGAAGTGGCACCCATGATGATGATATTCTTCTTCATTCGGGGTTCTTAGAATCCATTACTATGGTCACGGGACCATCGTTGGTAAGGTTCACTTGCATGTCGGCTCCAAACTGGCCTGTGGGAACTGGGCGGCCGAGAGTCTGCTGGAGTTGTGCTACAAAGTATTCATACAGGGGTATGGCCACGGCCGGTGGTGCGGCGTGTATGTAGGATGGGCGGTTGCCTTTCTTGTATGAGGCCATGAGGGTGAACTGACTTACTACCAGGGCATCGCCACCTGTGTCCTGTAGACAGAGGTTCATCACTCCGTTGGCATCGTCGAAGATGCGCAACTTGCTAATCTTTCCCACAAGCCAGTCGGCATCCTGTTGGGTGTCCTCGGGAGTTATGCCCAGAAGGAGCATAACTCCCTTGCCAATTTCTCCCACAACCTCGCCACCGATGCTGACGCTGGCGGAGGTGACTCGTTGTATTACTGTACGCATGTGCTGTCTGTTTTTTCTGGTTCTGCTTCTATGGGTTTGGCAGGAAAGGTCCTTCCCTCGCGGATAATCTCCAGGGAGCGCAGCACTGCGGGGTCGTCCTGGTTGAGGTAGCGCAGATAGTCGTTCATGTCGCTACTATTGTAGATAATGCCAGAATAGATGGAGCGGCGGAAGAGTTTCTGGCTACGCTGGAGCATGAGGTTGCGGCGTGCCAAGCCGTGCTTCTGTCCGTAGCGTGCAAAGCTTTCCAGCATGTTCTGCTTGTCCATCCACTTTACCTTTTCCTCCAGAGTCTCCAGTTCGTTCAGGGTTTCGCGATGCTGGTCAACCACCTCGAAGCAGAACTGGGCGATGAGGCCGCTGAAGGCAGCCGCCTTGTAGTATGATGTCACTCCTGTGCTGTCGTCGGGGATGAATATGTCGGGACGTATGCCACCGCCACCATATACGGTGCGTCCGATGGAGGTGAGGTACTTGGGACCGTCCTGACGAATGGAGTCTTCTACATAGAATTCGCCTCGCTGGTAGCGCATGAGCAGTTCGTTTTCATAATCTTCGCCATGTCCCTTCTCATAGGGTTTCTGTATGCAACGTCCAGAGGGAGTGTGGTATCGGGCTATGGTCAGGCGTACCACGCTGCCATCGTTGAACTCCATGGGTTGCTGTACAAGGCCCTTGCCGAAGGAACGTCGGCCGATGATGGTGCCACGGTCGTTGTCCTGTATGGCTCCGGCAAAGATTTCGCTGGACGAAGCACTCATCTCGTCCACCAGCACCACCAGAGGCAGGTGCTTGAAGGAACCAAGTCCGTTTGACCTGTAGTCCTCGCGCTTCACCTTGCTACCCTCGGTGTAGACGATGAGCTGGTCCTTCTCCAGGAACTCGTTGGCCATCTGTATGGACGGGTGCATGTATCCGCCACGGTTGCCGCGCAGGTCTATGATGAGCGACTTCATGCCGTTGAAGTGCAGATGAGCCAGGGAGGTGAGCATCTCGGGGAAGGTGTTCTCGCCAAAGTTCTTTATGCGTACGTATCCGATTTCGTCATCAATGAGGAAACTGGCATCCACGCTCTCCACGGGGATGTCGCCACGTATCACGGTGAAGGTGAGCGCTTCCTTGTCCTTGCGACGTATGACTTCCAGTTTTACTTCAGAGCCCTTTTCGCCCTTCAGGTGTTTCATCACTTCGTTGGACTCCATCTTGCACAGGTTCACTCCGTTGGCGCTGATTATGCGATCGCCCGCCAGCAGTCCCACCTTTTCGGCAGGACCTCCGTGTATTACGCTCATCACGGTGACAGAGTCGTGCTCCATGCGGAAACTGATGCCTATGCCGGAGAAGGAACCCTTCAGGTCCTCGTTGGAAGCCTCCACGTCCTTTACAGGTATGTACATGGAGTGGGGGTCCAGTTCTGAGATGATCTTGGGCATGGCCACTTCCACCAGCGAGTCCACATCCACGGTGTCCACGTAGTTGTAGTCAATCAACTGGAGCAGGTAGTTGATCTTGCTGCTACCGGTGTTTATGATGCTGAGATTGCTTTTGCCAAAGCGTGTGGCTGTGAAGGTGCCCAGGGCTATGCCTATGACCATGCTGATGGCCAGGAGCAATGGCGTGCGTGAGTTATTCTTCATATAGAATGAGGGATATAATCGTAAATGTCTTGTGGGTGTTGGAGTATCTATGCCTTTATTCCTCCGGCAGATATTCCACGGTTATACCAGCACGGCGCAGGAGGTCGGCACCGTCTGTCAGACGGTATTCCCTACCATATACCACACGCTTTATACCGGCTTGGATGATGAGCTTGGCACACTCGATGCATGGCGAATCGGTGACGTATAATGTGGCTCCGTCCGAATTATTGCCCGAGCGTGCAATCTTTGTTATGGCATTTGCTTCGGCATGCAGTACGTATGGATGTGTGACGTTGTTGTCGTCCTCGCATACGTTGGGGAAACCGCTTGGTGTACCGTTGTAGCCATCGGAGATGATCATCTTGTCCTTCACGATGAGTGCCCCCACCTGACGGCGCTGGCAATAGCTGTTTTCGCTCCATATTGTGGCCATGCGCAGATAGCGTCTGTCCAGGATGGTGTTCTTAGTGTGTGTCATATTTGGGGTTATGAATGTTTTTCTGAGTAGTCTGAGTATTCCGAGAAGTCGGAGAAGTCCGAGTATTCTGATTATTCCGATTATTCCGATTATTCCGAAAACTCTGAGTTGGTTTTCACTTGACAATTCCGTTGCGGCGGAGCAGGGCATCGATGCCGGGTTCTTCGCCACGGAAGTTCTTGTAGAGGGTCATGGGATGTTCGGAGCATCCGCGTGAAAGGATTTCCTTGCGGAAGCGTGCAGCTGTGTCGGTGTTGAAGATTCCTTCCTGCTGGAACACACTGAAAGCATCGGCATCCAGTACCTCTGCCCACTTGTAGCTGTAGTATCCGGCAGAATAGCCTCCTGACATGATGTGTCCAAAGCGCACGCTCATGCAACTGTCTTCCAGAGTCTTCAGCACCATGGCCTTTTCCCATGATTGGTTTTCAAAGGTGCGTATGTCCTGGGTGAGGGGAGTGCTGAGGGTGTAGTATGCCATGTCCAGCAAGCAGAAGCTTACCTGACGGCAACATGCATATCCACACTGGAAGTTGCGGCTCTTGCGAATGCGCTGGATAAGTTCCTCGGGCATGGGTTCGCCTGTCTGATAGTGGCGTGCAAAAGTGTTCAGGAACTCGGCTTCCGTGGCATAGTTCTCCATGAACTGGGAGGGTAGTTCCACGAAGTCCCAGTAAACGTTGGTGCACGACAGGGCCTCGTATCTTACCTGCGAGAAGATGGCATGCAGGGCATGGCCGAACTCGTGCAGGAAGGTTTCCACCTCGCCCAGTGTGAGTAGGGCAGGGCGTTCTTTGGTTGGCTTGGTGAAGTTCATCACGATGGACACAATGGGTCGCACATTCTCGCCGGTTTTCTCTTCCACCCATTGCTCACGGTATGTGGTCATCCAGGCACCGGATTGTTTGTTGGCACGTGGATGGAAATCGGCCAGAAGCACGGCAAGGAAAGTTCCGTCAGTGTCCTTTACCCGGTATGCCACCACATCGGGATGATACACCGGTATGTCTGAAGCATGCTCGAAGCTGATGCCGTACAGGCGTGTGGCAAGACCGAAGACACCCTCCTGCACCTTTTCCAGTTGGAGGTATGGGCGGAGCATCTCGCTGTCTATGTTGTATCGTTGCATCTTCAGCAGATAGCCGTAGTGCGAGAAGTCCCATGGTTGAAGCACGAAGTCATCGCCCTCCTTCTCCCTGGCCAGTTGCTCTATCTCTGCCACCTCCTTTTCTGCAACAGGGCGGTATGCCTCCAGTAGTTTGTCCATGAGGTCGGCGACATGTGCCACATCCTTTGCCATGCGGCGCTCAAGCACGAAGTCGGCATAGGTCTTGTGTCCCATTATCTGAGCCAGTTGCTGGCGCAGGTTCACCAGTTGTCGCACGTTCTCGAAGTTGTTGTTCTCGTTCTCGTGCGTGCAGATGGAGTTCATGGCACGGTAGACTTTTTCCCTCAGGTCTCTGTGTTGGCTATATTGCATGAACGGACCGTAGGAAGGCGCCTGCAAGGTGATTACCCAACCATCCAAACCTCGTGTCTCTGCCTCCTGACGAGCTGCGGCAACGGCACTTTCGGGCAAGCCGGCGAGTTCATCCTCGCTGGTCAGGTGCATGGTCCATGCATTGGTGTCGTGAAGTTCGTTTTGTGAGAATTGCAGAGACAGCTGTGACAACTTCGTGCGCAATTCCGAGAGTTCCTCTTTCTTCTCCTTTGGAAGGTTGGCACCAGTGCGCAGGAAGCCGTCGTAGATTTTCTCCATCAGTATCTGTTGTTCGGTGTCCAGTTCGTGTCGTTTCTCCCACACGTGCTTTATGCGCTGGAAGAGACGCTCGTTCATGGTTATGCGGTTGGAGTGCTCGCTGAGCAAGGGAGCCATCTTCTGCGATAGTTCTTCCATCTCAGGGCTGTTGCAAGCCGAGAGCAGGTTGAAGAACACGCTGGTAACGTTCTCCAGCATCTCGCCCGTCTTAGGCATGATGGTGTTCTCAAATGTAGGTTCCTCGGTATTGTTGCACAGGGCCTCTATGGCCTCCGACTCCAGGCGCATGCCCTCCATCATGGCAGGTTCGTAGTGTTCGAACTTTATCTTATCAAATGGAGGCACCTCGTGTGGTGTGTTGTATCGTTTGTTGAAAAATGGATTTTCCATCTATTTTCTATTATATCTATTGTTTGTTATCTTTCATCTGTACTCTGTACTCTTTAAACGTAATCTGTTCGCGTGTCAGGGAGATTTGTCCTTCGGCCTCCATCTGTCTCAGTGCCTTGGACACCTGCAGGCGTGTTTCGCCCACGATGCCAGCCAGCGTAGTCATCTTTATGTGCAGACGCTTTGGCCATGTTGTGGTGCTGGAGATGCCTTGAACGAAACGTTCTATCTTTTGTGCGATGCTCTCTGGAGGTGCAAGCTGACCGTTATGGTAGTTGCGCTCCAAACGTGTGGACATGCGGGTGAGCAGGTTTATGCGGAATACATCGTTGTGAAGCATTGTCTGCATTATGTGCCAACGGTCTATTACCAGCAGGTGTCCTTCGCTTGTGGGGCAATAGGTGTGGTTGTATGTCTGCGACAGGCTCCACAAGGCTTCCTCCTCGATGATGGCAGGAGCGTGAATGTCCTCCACCAGAGTCCAGTCCTCGCCATGTGTGGTGCATGTCATAGTACCCTCCATAAGCATGGTCAGGGTGCGGCAATGCTGTCCGCGTTGTATGATGTCTCCCTCTTCTGGTTCCATGCTTACAATGCGCAAGGCGCCGCGTTCCTGCATGTGCAGGATGTTTTCTGCGCTGATTCCTTGCAGGAGGGGCAGGGCTGTGACTCGCAGGTAGAAATCGGAGGTTGTCATGTCTGTGGTATATGTGTAGAAAGGTGTGCCTTATTGTTGTTCTTCGTTCTTGATGTTCTGCCACGTCTTGTAGGCGCCGGTACTGTCGGTGTAGACGAAGTACACCTGCAGTTCGGGATGTGCCTCCACCACTTCCTTGGCCTTTTCCATACCCATGACCATAAAGCTTGTGGCAAAGGCATCGGCTATGGCGCATGTGGGTGCCAGAACGGTGCTGGAAAGGAGATTATGTTGCACGGGACGACCAGTGGAGGGGTCGATGGTGTGCGACACTTTTCTGCCATCCTCGGTGATGTAGAAGTTGCGATAGTTTCCACTTGTTGCCATGGCACGGTCGTGTACCTCAATCACCTCCTGAATCTCGTTGTTAGTGCCGGTACTGTCCTCCACAGGGCGGTTGATGCCTATGTGCCATGCCTTGCCCTTGGGGTTGTTGCCACGGGTAACTATCTCTCCGCCAATCTCGACCATGAAGTTCTTCACGCCATGTTCCAAGAGCAGATTTGCCACCTGGTCGGT
>JAFYVX010000055.1 GCA_017558255.1 Bacteroidaceae bacterium | reverse complement strand
CTGTTGTCGAAAGACTTGTAGAAGGACTCTTCTGCCTGGATGGGACTTTCGTAGAGGTTCTTTGTTCCGTCTGCGTTCTCCGTAAAATGTTTTTCAGCATCGATTACGGTTGCATGCCAAATGGTGCGTACTTCCAGGGCGCTCATTGTTACTGTATCCTCGCCGGTACTGTACTTGATGTCCTGTATCTTGTCGTCGTTGTGGTAGGCGTTTTCGTCAAAGCGCACCTCGTTGGGCAGCATGTCCTTGTATTCGTTCTTGCACGAGGTGTTGCATATTGCAAGCGTGATGCCCGCGCCGATGATGAGAAGGTTTAAGAAGAACTTTTTCATGTTATGGGTTGTTATGAGATAGTGTTTTCGGATGTTGTTGCTTGTGTGTTGGCCAGTTGTGACTCTTTGCGGAGGTGTTGCGGAGAGAAACCGGTTTCGCGTCTTATGAACGAGCCGAAGTGGGACTGGTTTACGAACCCCAGTTGGATGGCTATTTGCTTTATGCTAAGTTCCGGGTCTTTGAGGAGCGCTCTGGCCATGTTGGTTATTTCCTCGCAGATGAGCGTGCTTGCCGTCTTGCCGGAAATCTGCTTGCAAATGGAATTGAAATACTTGGGCGTGATGTTCAGTTTGTCGGCATAGAACTGCACCGTGCGTCCGTCGGGATGCTCTTTCAGCAGCCTTATGAATTTGCCGAACAGCGCCTCGGCAGATGTCATCTTGTCTCTTTTGGGCACTTCTCCTCTGTGGAAGAAGAGACCAACAAAGGCGTAGGAGAAGGCTTGCAGTATCCTGGATACGCACTCCTTCTTGATCACGTCGTGTGTCATGTGGTTGAAGGAGGAAATGAGTTTGTAGAATCCCTGTATCATATCCTGCTCTTCTGTGGTGAGGTGCAGAACGTTGGCACGGTTGTTGTGCAACAGATAATGGGACAGGCTCATGTGCGTACCCTTGAGAATGTCATTGACATGCTCGGACGAGATGATGAAGATCAGGCTGCGGAAGTCCATGCTGGTCAATCCGTTTTGCATGATGTTGCCGGGAGAGCTGATCAGCATGTCGCCAGCGCTCATGGTTATCTCCTTATCGTTTAATGTCCCCTTGCACCATCCCTCGGCATTCAGGATAATGATGAACGACTCGTTCTTTATGGTTTCACGAGTATGCTTGACCTGATGTACATTATTTAATAGAGTTATGTATTCATCTTGGTAGTCAAGGTTCAGTTCATTGGGTGCAGTAGTGTCGGTATTCTCCTTTTTCATGCCACAAAGATAAGGAAAAGTGTTTGAAAGTACCGTAAAAAGAAACATAATTTAACGGAAAAGTGGTACAATAGAACAATAAGTGTATCCTATTAAGGTGGGTCGTGCAAATACTGCATGATGTTAGGATATGTGAAAAAGCTTGGTGTTTGTAATATAATTCGTATCTTTGTGGAGCGAGAACCACGTATGGAACTCTAAAAAGAATATAAGAGGTAACGAAATGACATATTTTATTATAGCAGGAGAGTCCAGTGGCGACTTGCACGCCAGGCACCTGATGGATGCAATAAAGACGAAGGACCCGGAAGCGACACTTTGCTACTGGTACCGTCCGGAATTGGCATACATGGGGTTCGTCTCTGTGCTGATGCATCTGCCGGAGATCCTAAGAGGGATGAAGGAATGTCGCAAGGCCATACAGGAGGCGTGCCCCGACAGACTGGTGTTGGTGGATTATCCTGGCTTTAATCTGAAGATAGCGGCATGGTTTCATAAAACCTTTGTCAGTCCATGCAGACAGAAGGGGCTCGCGTGCCCGGAGGTGGTGTACTATATCCCGCCTAAGATCTGGGCGTGGAAAGAGGGCAGGATTGCGCAGATCCGCAGGTATGTGGACAAGGTGCTTAGCATCCTGCCATTTGAGGTAGAGTGGTATGCAGGCAAATATGATTACCATGTGGACTATGTAGGTAACCCCACTTTGGACGAGATAACGCTATTCCTCTCCTCGTTGACAAGCGAGAAGGTGGATAGGTGGCGTGCTTCCTTGGGCATTGCCGGTTCAAAGGTGGTTGCCCTTCTGCCCGGAAGTCGCAGGCAGGAGATAGAAAGCAACCTGCCCATGATGCTTCGTGCCGCTGAGGCAGCGAAGGGGGAATTTTATTATGTGATAGCTTCTGCTCCCAATATGTCCAAGGAATTCTACGACAGGGTGATAACCGAGGCGTTGGGACAAAGGTCCTCCCATATCCAGGATAGGATAGTGTTGGCTCCTTGTCAGGGTAGTTGGAGCAGTTTTATGCTGCTGCACAATGCCCATGCCGCATTGGTAACAAGTGGTACGGCGACGCTGGAAACCGCAATAATGAGCGTACCTCAGGTGGTGTGCTATGCAATGAGATGTGGCAAACTTGTCTCGTATCTCAGGCGTTTCCTGCTCAAGGTGCCTTATGTGTCGCTTGTGAATCTGATTGTCGGGCGCGAGGTGGTCCCGGAACTGGTAGCCGGAGAACTGACACAGGAAGCGCTGGACAAATGCTTTTCATCGGTGTTGCTTGATGAAGAATGCAGAATAGCCCAGAGGCGTGGTTATGATGAGCTGATGAGACGTCTTGGACAGCCTGGTGCGCCAGAAAGGGCGGCAACCCAAATAGTGAACTGAATATAAATGATGTGTAACTGACAATACCAAGGAAGTTATGTCTGTATTTCAAGAGTTGAGACGCCGGTTGGCGGAAATCCTGAGCTTCGGTGAGGACCTGGCTCCGGAGAAGGAGACGATAGCAAGGATAGAGGAAAGTGTGGACTTCCGCGGTGCGAAGTTGTGGGTCCTGGTGCTGGCGATATTTGTGGCATCTTTGGGACTGAATACCAACAGTGCTGCCGTCATCATTGGAGCTATGCTCATTTCTCCCTTGATGGGACCTATCATCGGAATGGGTCTGGGTATAGGAATAAACGACTTTATGTTGTTCAAGCGTGCTGCCAAGAATTATCTTGTCGCAACCTTGTTCAGTGTGGCAACAGCAACGGTTTATTTCCTTCTTACTCCATTGGATGAAGTGCAGTCAGAATTGCTTGCCCGTACATCGCCCACCATATACGACGTGGGCATTGCCCTGTGCGGTGGTCTGGCAGGTATTGTTGCACTTGGAAGCAAGAGCCAGCGTATGGGCAATGTTGTTCCGGGCGTTGCCATAGCCACGGCTTTGATGCCACCTCTCTGTACCGTTGGTTTCGGACTGGGAACTGGAAACTGGTTGTTTGCGGCAGGGGCATTGTATCTGTATCTTATCAATACCATCTTTATATCATTGGCCACGTTCATAGGAGTGACGTTTGTTATGCGTTTCCCTAAAAAGGTGTTTGTGGATAAGGAACGTGAGAAGAGGGTAAAGCACATCATTACCTTTATCAGCGTGATTACCATCATCCCCAGTGTCTACATAACTTTCCAGATGGTGCAGGAGACGGTGTTTAATGATAGATGTCATGATTTCTGTAGGGATGTGTTCCAGGATGAGGCGTCAAAGGTGATATCTCAGGAGATAGACTACGGCAAGCGTACGTTGAGGGTGGTGATGCTCGGTGAAGAGGTGGATAGCGCGCAGGTAGCAACAATGAAGTCCATGCTTCCGCAGTATGGACTGGAGGGGGTGAAACTGGATATTGTGCAGAATAGTCCTGGAGTGGATATAGAAAGTGTGCGCGGCATGATATTCACAGAACGCAACAAGACGCTGGCTACGCAAAGGCAGTTGGCTGAGAACGAGCGTGAAGTCAGGCTGCTGCGCGACAGTATGGAAGTTTACGGGCAGTCATTGGCTTTGTCGCGTGTCCTGCTACCGGAATTGACTGCGTTGTTCCCCGACGTCCATTCTGTTTCTACTGGTAGGGGAGTGCATACATACTGGGCGGATTCTGTAATGCGCGACAGTTCGGTATATGTGGTAAACGTGGTTTTGTCCAATGGAATGAAACCGGAGGAAGAGCAGCGCATGAACGCATGGCTTAGGATGCGTCTTGGACGTGATGATGTCCAGGTTGTTGTAGCCAAT
>JAFYVX010000054.1 GCA_017558255.1 Bacteroidaceae bacterium | reverse complement strand
GTCCCATTTGCCGGGCTGTATGGTCTTCCATTCGGGACGCTTCTGCAAATACAACTCTCCCTTGCCGTTGAACACGTGCAGGTGCACCACAGGGTGAAGCCTCATCGTGCCATCGTGGCACTCTCCGCGCGTGGCACTTCCAAGGATATTACCCTCTGGGTCAACGAGCGGAAGGAGTTCTTGCTGATTGTCTTGCGTACTTGCCATACAGGGTATTTTTATGGTATCAATATACTGCTGTCGCCATAGGAAAGGAAACGGAAACCGTTCTCCAGGGCATAGTCGTAGATGCTTCGCCAATTACCTTTAACAAAGGCGCTTACCAGAAGCAGAAGGGTGCTCTGGGGTTGGTGGAAGTTGGTTATCATCATCTTGACGATATGGAAGTCATAGCCCGGTGCGATGATTATCTGCGTGGAGGAATGAAGCACATCCATACCTCGCTCGTCCATATAGCGGAGCAGGGCTTCAAGTGCCTCGCAGGTGCTGGTGACGGTGGTGTCCTCCTCGTAGGGCATCCATTGGCGCACATGCAGGTCTTCCTCGCCCCTCATGGCCAGTATGCCCATATAATAGAGGCTCTCGAGTGTGCGCACGCTGGTGGTGCCTACGGCTATTGCCTGACCTTCGTGGCGGATGAGTCTTTCCAAAGTCTCACGGCGCACGGCTATGTGCTCGGTGTGCATGTCGTGGTCGCCGATGTGCTCGCTCTTTACGGGCTTGAAGGTGCCCGCACCTACATGCAATGTAACCTCTTCACGCTCAATACCGTGATTATCCAGTTCTGCCAATACCTCGGGAGTGAAGTGCAAACCTGCCGTGGGAGCCGCCACGCTGCCCTTTATCTTGGAGTAGACGGTCTGATAGGTGGTGAGGTCGCTCTCCTCGGTGTTCCTGTTCAGATAGGGAGGAATGGGAAGTTCGCCCGTGGCCTCAAGCACCTCTGCCCAGGTGTGGTCGCTATCCCATGTGAATTCTATCTCCTGACTGGTGCCATGTGTGCCAAGGCGTGTGGCAGAGAGTGTCACCGTCTGTCCGCCTACGCTCACCTGCTGATGCAGGGAACCAGCCTTCCACTTCTTCAGATTGCCCACGAGGCAATACCACGAACACTTGCCGCGGCTAAGGAAATTCTCCTGATACTCAGTAGGTTGGGCGGGTTCGAGTATAAAAATCTCTATGAGTGCACCCTGGAGAGTCTGCCCCTTGCGGAAGTGAAGGCGTGCCCTAACCACACGGGTGTTGTTGAACACCATCAGCGCACCCTGTGGCAGATGCTCGGGAAGATGATTGAAAACATCCGTCCCGATAGTGCCCTGGCGATACACCAGCAACTTGCTTGCATCGCGCCTCTCAAGGGGGAACTTTGCTATCCTTTCATCGGGAAGAGGATAGTTGTAGTCCTTTATCTGAATATGCTTAGGCTCCATTATTTTGCTAATTTGGGTGCAAAGGTACGGTTTTTTAGCGAGTTAGAACCTTATGGGGGCAGAAAAAATGTTAATACACATGTATATATTATAACATTAATGTTATACTGCGTTAAATAATGTTTATTGCTTTTGTAATAATTATAAAAAGAGTACTTTTGCCGTGAATAACAAGTAAAATCGCATAAAAACCTAAATTAAATTAACCTAAAAGCTATTATGAGGAAATTTACACTATGTATGTTGGCTTGTTGCGCAGTCGCGGCAAGTTCGTATGCACAGGATGTTCCTGTTAATCGAGAGAAGTATCCCGATTACGTAGATCCGAGGAAGGCGTATCCCGCAGAGCCTCGACTGATGAAGTATGTGCCGGTAGAAGGCGAGTCGCAGAGCCGCAAGGCAAAGCGCATGGACGCAGCAAGCGAACTGCCCGAATACTGGAACAATGCAGATACCAAATATTTTCCCCCTGTCTTCAACCAGTCAGGCGGTTCTTGTGGTAGTGCCAGCCGTATCGGTTACATGTTCACACATGAGATCAATTCATTGCGTGATGTGAGCGGTAAGGTGCCCGAGAACCAGTATCCCACCCACTTCGTGTGGCTCTTTACCAATGGTAATGATGGTAAGGACCAGTTTGTGGAGTTTGTAGGTGTGCCCAATGCACAGGTGTATGGCGGTCAGACCTATAGTTCATTCTTCGGTTACCAGGAGGAGACAAACAACGACTTCGGTTGGATGACCGGATACGACAGATGGTTGAACGCTATCTCCAACCGTATGTTGCGTCCCACTTCCAATCCTTTGACTGTAGATACAGAGGAAGGTCGTCTGGCAGCCAAGTCATGGCTTTATAATCATGCCGGTGATCTGGACTTCAAGGCCGGTGGCCTTATCGGTCTTGGTGTGGCTTCCGGCGGTGTGTGGAAGGATATCCCCAAGACTGCAGCCAATGATGCTGCCGGCGTGACAGGCATGGGCTATGTTCATCGCTGGGGTACTCAGGTGGACCATGCTGTAACCATGGTTGGATGGGACGACCGTATTGAGTTCGACCTTGACAACAACGGCAAGGCTGGTGAACCTGGCAAGGACGAGAAGGGTGCCTGGATTATCGTTAACAGCTGGGGCGATTGGGAAAACAAGGGTTTCATCTACTGTCCCTATAAGTATGCCGGTCCTGTCAGCAACCAGACCACGGGTGAAATGACCGGTGGCTACTGGAGCGGTGAACTCTATCATGCCCGCAAGAACTTCCGTCCCTTGCGTGCCATTAAGCTGAAGATGACCTACAGTCACCGAAGCGAACTGCTTCTGCAGGTGGGTGTAAGTACCAACCTCAATGCCACAGAACCCGATTACATCACCGACATGCACCACTTCCGTTATGGCGGTGACGGCAACCATGGCAATACCGATCCTGCTCCTGCAATACCCATGCTGGGTAACTGGAATGGCAAGATAAACAAGGCTGCCATGGAGTTCATGTACGACCTTACCGACTTCAGCTCTGCATTTGATACAAACAAGCCCATGAAGTACTTCTTCGTGATTACCAGAAAGAAGGACATGAACGTAGGTACAGGTAAGGTGCATGCCGCAAGCATCGTCGACTTCGAGCACGACCTTGAGGGTGTTGAAAGTGCGTTCGACCTGGGAGGTGAGAGTTTCGAAATAACAGAGGAAGGCAAGCGCCTGATGAT
>JAFYVX010000053.1 GCA_017558255.1 Bacteroidaceae bacterium | reverse complement strand
GGTACCCATTCGGTGCCATCGGAGAAGAAATAGAGTTCCAGGGGCAGACCTTGAGCCGTGGGTTGAAGTTGGCGTACCATGATGGTAAGGCGCTTGCTGACACGGGGATGATGGCGCAGGTAATTTTCCAGATAGTTGCGGAAGACATGCAGGTTCACCACAAACTTGTCCTCGCGCTCTACACCCTCCAGCCAACCTCGTTTGGCAAAGTCCTGATGCTGTTCCTTGGTACAGAAGGTGATGGAACGCATGTCTATATAGACGGATCGCTTGACACGGCGACCTCCGCAATCCCTCATACCACGCCAGTTCTGGAAGGAGTCGCTGATGAGAGCATAGGGCGGTATGGTGGTAATGGTCTTGTCCCAGTTCTGAACCTTTACTGTGGTTAGTGTAACTTCAATCACATCGCCGTCGGCACCATACTTGGGCATGGAAATCCAGTCGCCCGGACGGAGCATGTCGTTGGCAGAGAGCTGCACACCAGCCACCAGGCCCATAATCATGTCCTTAAACACCAGCATCAGCACTGCTGCCGAAGCACCGAGGGCGGTGAGAACATATTCCGGATTCTTGTTTATGAGTATGCTGACAATAATGATGAGAGCCACGCAGATAACCACAATCTTCAGCATCTGATAGATGCCCTTCAAAGGGTGGCTCTTCAGTTTGTCGTGGTTGTTGGAGAGATTGTACAGGGAGTTCAGGAACGAGCACAACAGTTTTGACACAACCACAATCATGTAGATGGTGTTCACCTTGAGTAGGAACTCCAGCACAAGATTGCCGTCAGAGAAGGCCAGGGGCAGAAGCGATGTTATTATGATGGGTGGAAACAGGCGTGTGATGTCCTTCAGCACTTCGTCGTTGAGCAGGATGTCGTCCCACTTGGATCGTGTTCCTTCGCGAAGTCTTCTCACCAATGGGATTATACCACGGGTGCAGAGCAGGTTCACGAGATATATCACAATGGCAAGAGCCAGTATCACGAAGCACCAGTAGAGCCAATACATTGATTCGGGATTCACTCCCCAATCCTGGAGCAGCTTGACAATAGTATTATTCATAACGATAGTATGTGCGTATGTGCAAGTTTTGTGACGACATTATTATATAAATAAGGTATAGCAAATCGGTCCTCAGAGTATGCCACGTATGCCCTTTGTCCACCAACCCAGACGGCGCTTGTAGCGAGGGTACAGTTCCTTCCAGTTGTCTTCAGTAAGCATTACGGCTGTTTTCTGATGGTGGTGGAAGTATTCGTTGAGCTGTCGGCAATATTCCGGCGAGAAAAAATAGGCATTCACCTCGTAGTCGAAACTCAGCGAGCGTGCGTCCAGGTTGGCGGTGCCCACAGAGCAAAGTTCATCGTCCACGATAAGCACCTTGTCGTGATGGAAGCATTCCATGCATAGCCACACCTTGGCACCACGGCGGGCCAGATTATATATCTCGCGTGCCGTGCTCACCTCGCTTATCAGGTGATCTCCCTTGTGCCCAAGTAGTATCTCCACCTCCACACCACGCTCTATGCAACGGCGCAGAGCCTTGCGAACGCTGCTCACCAGGATGACGTATGGATTGATGATACGCACACGATTTTGTGCATTGTCCAGGCAGGAGATGTAACTTTGTCGTATGCGTGCACTTTTCTTGCCCGGTTCGCGGTCCACCACAAAGGCCTCATATCCACCCTGCATGCCAGCATACAGATGTGCCTCAGGACTGCGGTAGGCCATGGAGTCCAGATACTCACCGGTTTCCTTGTACCACATGTCGGCGAAAAGGCGCTGGTATCCATCCACGATGGGACCTTCCAGACGGGCATGCATATCTGCCCATTTGCCTAACTCGGGCTTGCCGTGTATATAATAGTCGGCCACATTCAGACCTCCCGTGTACACCATGCGTCCGTCTATCACCACCATCTTGCGATGCAGGCGGTGCAGGGCATGGTTTATGTAGGGGAAGCGCATGGGGTCCCATCCCACAAGGTCGAGTCCCAGGGAGCGGTAATGTGCTATAAACTCGTCCGTTACATTGGGACCTTTACCGCTGCTTCCGAAGGCATCGTAAAGTATGCGCACCTTCACACCTCTTTGGGAAGCCTTGACAAGTTCGTCCAGCAAACGCCTGCCTATGCTATCGTTGTACCACTTGTAGTACTCTACATGCACATAGTGCTTTGCCTTGGAAATGGCAAGTTCAAGGTCCTGGAACTTTACCCCTCCCCCAGTCAGGACCTTCATGGTGCATTGTTCGTACCTTGGAAAACCGAAGTCGACAAAGTCCTTACGGATGTTGGAAACCTGCGCCTTCACACCTGTGGCACAAAGCAAGGAGAGGATTAAAAAGCAAGAGGAGAGAAATCTCATGACTATATTCAGAGTATTATTGTAAAAGAGATAATGCACCCTTTCGGATGCATTTCTTCATGTTGTGACTATTTATTGAAATAATAAATGAAAGTGGCTATGCCCTCAACGGCCTTATTGCCTGTTTCCTTTATTTCAATAATGAACTTCACGTTGGTCCTTATGGCACCGCGTAGATTCTGGATATCATCCAGGGAAACCTTCATACGGATACTCTGACCGGAAAGGACAGGCTTACCGAAGCGCATTTCCTTAATACCATAGTTCATCATGCGATCCAGATTGTGCACCTCCAATATCTGTTTCCACATCAGTGGAATCAGGCTCAGGGTCAGGTAGCCATGTGCTATGGTCTGTCCGAATGGACTTTCAGTCTTGCACCTCTCCACATCAACATGAATCCACTGGTGGTCATCAGTAGCATCGGCAAACTGATTGATCTTCTCTTGGGATACCAGCACCCATTCACTGACTCCAAGTTCCTTGCCTTCATAGGCAGCAAACTCCTCGTATGAATTGATTGTAAGCATGTTGATGTGGTTGGTTGGTTAGACACGATACTGCTATATCCTTATGCCAAGTTCAGTGGCAAGTTCGGAGATGCGTTTCTCCGTGCCAAGGCGTGCAGGAACGAGGGGCAGACGGAGTTCATTCTGGATGAGTCCCATCTCGCTGAGCAGAGCCTTCACGCCGGCGGGATTTCCGTCCACGAAGAGCAGTTTGAACAGTTCGGTGAAACGGTGGTGTATCTCCAACGCCTGTGGATACTCTCCGCGCAGAGCCAGACGCACCATACGGCTGAATTCATAAGGCAGGGCATTGCCTATCACGCTTATCACGCCCACAGCACCCAAAGTGATAAGGGGGAAGGTGATACCGTCGTCGCCACTGATCACGTCAAAGTCCTGGGGCTTGTTCTTTATTATCTCGTCCATCTGGCTGATGTTGCCAGATGCCTCCTTGATGGCAACCACGTTGTCAAACTCGCGTGCCAGACGCAGTGTGGTCTCTACCGCCATGTTCACACCTGTACGGCCAGGCACATTGTAGAGCACCACGGGTACGGGGCTTGCCTTGGCAATGGCGGCAAAGTGCTGGTAGATGCCTTCCTGGGAGGGTTTGTTGTAATAGGGGCAAACGCTGAGGATGCCATCAATGCCGGTAAAGTCGCCGGTCTTCAGTTCCTGCACCACGGCAGCAGTGCTGTTGCCGCCGCAACCGAGCAGGATGGGCACACGACCTGCCACACGTTGTACTATCTCCTCGCGAATACGTTTCTTTTCCTCCGATGTCAATGTGGGGGTCTCTGCCGTAGTTCCCATAACGCAAAGGAAATCTATGCCGCGCGAAATCTGGTATTCCACCAGACGGAACAGGGCGTCCCAGTCTATACTTCCGTCAGATTTGAAGGGCGTTACGAGTGCTACTCCCAAGCCCTTGAATTTATTTTGAGCCATGCTTGTTTCTTTGGGTGGCATATCCCTCGTTAAAAGTGCTTCTGCGGAATACGCCATTTTACATTATTTTGGGCACAAAAATACAACTTTTTCACGATATAACAGGCGGGTGTGCTCCTTTTTTAGTACATTTGCAATATAAATTAACAAAGCACATGAACGAAAGAGAGAGCATCATAAGCCTTAGGGAGCAGTTGCACCGGCATAATTATAATTATTATGTACTTAATGCCCCCGTCATCTCCGACAAGGAATTCGACGAGATGATGCACCTTTTGCAGGCACTGGAGGCGAGCCATCCGGATATGTACGACCCAAACTCCCCCACCCAGCGTGTGGGCAGCGACCTGAACGACGAGTTCCAGACGGTGCCCCATCGCCGACCGATGCTTTCACTGGCAAATACCTACAATCTGGAGGAGGTGCGCGAGTTCTATCAGCGTGTTTCCGACGGACTTCACGGTCAGCCCTTCCAGGTGTGTGCCGAGTTGAAGTATGACGGTCTTTCCATCTCCCTGCACTACAAGCATGGCCAACTGGTGCAGGCCGTAACCAGAGGCGATGGTGTGCAGGGTGACGACGTTACGGCCAACGTGCGCACCATCCGTTCCATACCCCTTGTGCTCGATTCCACCACGGGCAATATCCCAGAGGAGTTCGAGATACGTGGCGAGGTGCTCATGCCCTGGCATAGTTTCGAACGCTTGAATGCAGAGCGACAGGAGGCTGGAGATGACCTCTTTGCCAATCCTCGCAATGCAGCCTCGGGAACGCTGAAAAGCAAGGACCCGAAGGTTGTGAGCCGACGAGGCCTGGATGCCTACCTGTACTATCTATTGGGAGACGACATTCC
>JAFYVX010000052.1 GCA_017558255.1 Bacteroidaceae bacterium | reverse complement strand
TGGGTCAGCTCATCGTTGACGTTCCCTTCGCCGACCAGAACGCTATGGGTATCGTTACCAAGATGTTCAACGTTATCTATCACGTTGCAAAGGGTGCTAAGCCCCACACCTACGAGGTTTCTGAGGATGGTACTACCGTTGAGATTAGCACTATTGCTAACGGTGTACGTCTGACCTACAACACTCCTTACTACAAGAAGTAATTCACGACCTGCTTTTTTCAGTCCCTTCTCCGTTTGGCAGACAATGCCGGAGCAAGGGTGTGATAAACGATTACTGGCGCTCCGATGAGGGGCGTCAGTACGTTTATAGGCAGGACGCTGCTCTCAGGGAGGTTGCATAGCAGGTTGCACGCCAGGGCAATGCTTGCACCCAGGGCCATGGTGCGTGGCAGAAGCGAGCGGTGGGAGCCAGAGGGAGACAGGAAGCGTGCCATGTGGGGTGTGGCAAGACCTATGAAACTGATGGGACCGCAGAAGGCCGTGGTGATGGCAGAAAGCAAGCCCGTGGCAAGCAGAAGCATGTGGCGTGTGCGTGTGGTGTTCACACCCAGGTTCTGCGCATAACGGTCGCCCAAGAGCAAGGCATCCAGGGGTTTCATCATCAGTAAGGCAAGAACAAGTCCCACTGCAACCAAACCGATGAAGAAAGGCAGGCGCTCTGTGCTGACGCTGGAGAAGTTACCCATGCCCCAAAGCACGTACGCCTGAAGGCCGTCGTGACTTGCCCAGAGCTGGAGCAGGGAGATGAGACTGCCGGTGATGTATGAGATGATTACACCCGTTATGAGCAGCATCACTGTGCTCCTGAGCAAGGCATTCAGCGCGGAAAGCAACACCATTATCCCCATGGCACCAGCCAGTGCCGCCATGATGGTGAGCACGTAGCCACCCAGAGACATGCCGCCCAGTGTGAGGCTGCCGCCGAAAAGCATCATTGCCAAGGCCACGCCAAGGCTGGCACCGCTGTCTATACCCAGGATGGACGGACCTGCCAAGGGATTGCGGAAGGCCGTCTGCAGGAGTAAGCCGCAGGTGGCGAGTGCCGCACCGCAGAAGGTGGCGGTGAGCATCTGGGGCACACGGCTATGCCACACGATGTACGACCACGACGGATGTCCCTCTACCTCTCTGCCCATAAGTATGTCGGGCATAGCGCTGAGGGGTATGTCCAGAGACCCCCACAGAATGTTTGCCACCATCAGCAGGAGGGGTAGGGCAATGAGAAGTATTGTTCGGCCCGAGGCAAAGTATTGTGAGCCCTGACTCATCGTATTGTGTGTGGTTTGGTTGTGCATGGTTGTTTTGAGTTCTGGGTACTCCGAGTTTTCCGATTACTCCGAGTTTTCCGTTTTGACTTCGTCGAGCCTGCTCCCGCTCGGCAATTCAAATAAGTTTGATTGCTCTCGCTTACTCGCAGCCTTCCGTTTTCCGTTTACTTAAAGTATTCGTGCTCTGCTTTCAATCCCAGTTCGGGATGTAGCACGCTTATAAGGTTTTCCAAAAGATATTCTGGGTGGAAGGGCGTTTCCTCGAAGAAGGGCACCTCTTCCGTATTGCATACCAGCAGGCGTGCAGGGATGTGCTTGCATGCAGGTGTGTCGTCTATTATCTGTTCCTTGGTGAGAGGACCGAAACTCTTTATGAGCCAGAGGTCGGCATGCATGGCCCTGTCCAGCACCATCTCTATGCTCATGGCATTGGCTCCGCTTCCGGGGAGGTGGGCAAAGAGGTAGTCGGCACCGGCATCGCGGTAGAGTTGTCCCGTGGTGCTCTCTCCGCAAGGCACGTGCCATGTTCCGCTCAATGGTCGTTCGGTGAGCAGGCCTGGTCTGCTTGTCGCTCTCTCTGCCACCATGCCTTTGAGTTCGTTGTATCTCTGCTCTATGCTATTGAACAGGCTGTCAGCACGCTCCTCCACACCGAAGAGCAAGCCATACACCCTTATCCATTCGGCTCGTGCCAGGGGAGACACCTCCATATAGTCGGCACACTCCATGATGGGAATGCCCATCTGCTCCAGCCGTCCGTATCCGCCCTGACTTTCGTAGGGCGAAGGCATGAGAAGGTCGGGCTGGAGGTCCATCACCTGTTCTATGTTCACGGCATTGCTCAGCCCCAGGTCGCGGATATTCCCTCTGGCGATGGCATCCCTGAGGCGGGAGTTCCTGATGTACTTGGTGTCAAAGATGCCTCCGATGTGCCCTGTCAGTCCCAGTTCCTCCAGCAATGCCGCATGCGTGGCGGAGTAGACGGCGGCACGCTTCACAGGAACCCTCACGCTGATGCTTCTCAGCAGGGTGGTAGTGTCCCAGGGGTTGCGTATGTCTATGCTTACCATATCACCCCGTCTTACGGCACACACATGCCGGGCATGGCGCAGGGACAGGGTGTCTCCCTCCGTGGCCTCGCCCGTCCTGCCGTTGGTGCACGAACAGAGGAGCACGCACGCAAGGATTATCGTACAAAGGTGTTTCATATTGCTATACATAGGTTTGTCGTATGCAAATTTACACCTTTTTCTTTTAATTGTTTCCCTTGCTTGGTCTTTTATGATATTTTCATTAACTTTGCGAGGAAATAGCATCAAATACTAATGATTATGAAGAAAAGAATTTCTCTGTTGGCTTCAGTAATGTCGTTGGCATTGCTGACTATGAGTTGCTCGGGAGCGGAATCTGCTGCCGAACAGAGCGAGAGCGTTGTTACCTTGTCTGGCAATGCGTATGTAACGGCATCTCCCGAGAGTGAACCTGCTTTCATCGACGAGGGCAGATGTGCAATTTGCCACTGGGACGACCAGGAAACGGTTGTAAGTTTCTATTTCAGAGCAATGAACAAGGGCAAGATGACCGTTTCGTTGCAGGCAATGGGTCATTCTCTGGTGGAGGTTTCCCTGTTGGGCAAGACCGAGGAGGTGGAACTGGCAAGCGACACACTGACACTTGTTGAGGTTGGTACCTTCAAGGTTAAGGAACCCGGTTATGTCAAGGTAGACATCCGTGGCAAGAAGATTGACGCAGGCGACAGCTTCGGCAATGTGGAATCTCTTGTAGTGAAGGGCAATGTAGGTCCCGTGGTTTGTGTGAACGGCGACTTCAGCACCCACTTCGGCCGTCGCGGTCCCTCCACACACATGAGCTACACCCTGCCCGAGGGAGATGTGGAATGGTTCTACAACGAGGTTGTTGTACCCGAAGAGGGCGACATCCCCAGCAGCTATTACATGGCTTGTGGTTTTGGCGAGGGATACTTCGGCATGCAGAACAACACTCCCTACCCCAGAAGAGTTCTCTTCTCCGTGTGGAGTCCCTTCGTAACTGGCAATCCTGCTGAGATTCCCGATTCAATGCGTGTGCAGCTCGTAAGAAAGGGTGCGCAGACAACGATAAACGACTTCGGCAATGAAGGTTCCGGCGGCCAGAGCTACATGCACTACGACTGGAAGCCAGGCGAGCGTTGCCGTTTCCTGATGGGTGTGCGCCCCGACAAGAACAATACTACCGTCTACACCGCCTACTTCTACGACAACCACCAGAACAAGTGGTCGCTCGTGGCATCATGGCGTCGTCCTCAGATAACCACATGGTACACCCATGCATACTCTTTCCTGGAGAACTTCAACCCCGTTATGGGCCATATCACCAGAAAGGCTTACTACTGTAACCAGTGGGCACGTACTGCTGATGGCAAGTGGGTGCCTGTAACACAGGGCCGTTTCACTTGCGATGCAACCGGCAACCAGAAGCAGCGCCTCGACTACAAGGGCGGCGTTGAGGAGAAGGGCTTCTTCCTCACCATGGGCGGTTTCTTCAACGACTTCCTGGAGTCTGGCACACCGTTTACACGCGAGGGCAATGTAACAGAGGCTCCCGATGTGGCCTTCTCTACACTGGAATAATTCCCTGTTGTCCTAAGTGATAGCTACATAATGAAAAAACGTTTTTCAATATTCTCTACTATCCAGAACCAGGTACAGCATCTGGTTCTGGTTCTTCTTTTTGTGACTCTTTTGTGCGGATGCAATGCCGGCAAGGAGCGCAGCATAGTCATACTCTACGAGAACGACGCACATTGTGTCCTGGACGGATATGCACGCCTGCGAGGCTTGGCGGATGCCGTTTCAGACACCTCGTGGGTGGGACTCACCAGC
>JAFYVX010000051.1 GCA_017558255.1 Bacteroidaceae bacterium | reverse complement strand
ACGGAAATGATGTTCAGTTGCAGGCGGTCCTTGTTGCGCAGGGCTTCCACGACGAGCTGCTCTTCGTCGGACAGTTCGGGGAACAGCTCCTGCTGTATGCCGTTTGCCAGTTGCTTCTGTCTGGCCTTGTCGTTCTGCCATCCCATGGCATTGACAAAGTCCTCGGCACAGGTAAGCAGTCCTGCTGTGTTGTTGGCTATGATCCTGTTGCAGCCGTCGGACTGGGCATCGGTCATCCGTCCGGGGAAGGCAAAGACTTCCTTGCCATAGCTTTGTGCTATCTCTGCCGTGATGAGGCTGCCTCCGCGTGATGCACTCTCCACAACGATGGTGGCATCCGAGCACCCTGCCACGATGCGGTTGCGCTGCACGAAGTAGCGTTTCTCAATGGTCGTACGCGATATGAATTCGGTAAGCAGTCCGCCCTGGCATACCATTTCCTTTGCCGTGTTGCGGTGCAGGGTGGGGTATATCTGGTCCAGTCCATGTGCCAGCACGCCGATGGTTTCCATTTTGTTCTGCAGAGCCTGGCGGTGGCACTGTATGTCCACACCGTAGGCCAGGCCGCTCATGATAAGTACATCCGGGCACAACTCTGCCAGTTCCCTGATGAAGACCTCGCACATCTGGCGCCCGTAGTCGGTAATCTTGCGTGTACCCACCATGCTTACGATACGTGTCTTGTTCAGGTCTGCGGTGCCACGGTAGTACAGCATCATGGGTGCATCGTCGCACTCCTTCATGCGCTGGGGGTAGCGGGTGTCCAGGAAACTTATGCAGTCCACCTTCACCTTCTCTGCCCATTCCAGTTCCTCCTCGCACCGTGCCAGGCACGAGTCCATTAAGCAGAGGTTTTCCTTCAATGCCGGGATGGCATCTGGGATTATGTTCATGATATTGTGCCTGTTCTCATATACAGCCGTAGCACTGCCCAGTGTTTCCACCAGTGTCCTTTGCTGAGAGAAGTTCAGTTTGGGAACCCTCGTCAGTGCCATCATGTATAGAGTTTCTTTATCCATTGTGTTTCATCAGGTGTGAGAGGTACTCGAACCCGAACCGGCAGTTCAGGCATCTTGCATGGTCGCAGTATTCCTTTTTCAACTGTATCAGTGCCTGACTGTCGTATGCTGTGCCAACATCCAGACCGCAGGCCTGCCACTGCTTCAGGATATGGTTCTTCTCGCCGGGCAGCTGCTCCAGGAAATCTGTGGCGCGTGTGCGGTACTCGTATGTGCCGTGGTGTTTGTCGTAGGCAAACAGCAGATTTGCCACGGTGTTTATTATTATAAGTCTGCGGCTCCCTTTGCTTATTCCAGCAGCAGCAAGCCTGTTGTCAATTTCTTCAAGCGAGGTGGCATCCAGTATGCTGCTCAGTGTGCAGTGCCCCTCGTGGAACAGTCTTGCCATCTGCCTGATTCGCACGTCGGGGAAGTTCTGCGGCCTGGTGCGCAGGTAGTGCCAGTTGGATGCTGCCATAGGTTCCGGCAGAGTGAATTTGTGGCTCAGGAACTTGTATTCTGTATGCATCCGTTTCTTCAGGTCTTCGTCTGCTACCTTGTCTATAAGTCCGGCAAGTCCCAAGAACATGCATTCTATCTGAAACAGGTTGTCGCGGTGCTTGCCTGCCGCATTCAGCGGAACACGCTTTGCCCACATCTCGAAGATGTCGCCGTTCAGACCGAAACCGAAGTTGCGTGCCAGGGTTATGAACGTTGTCTGTTCCCAGTTGCCGCAGCATTCCTTCAGTATATCCAGTATCCTTTTGGAGCGTGCCTCCATTCTTTCTGCCAGAAGCGAATCAAACCATGAGTGGGCTTTGATGGGCTCTATTCCAGGCACGAACTTATGGCATCGTGGATAGTCGGTGGTACGAAGTAGCTCTTCGTAGTTGTCCTTAACTTCCTGTGGCACGGTTATGATTATCTGTGGGACAATCTGTCCGTTTTCTGTGCGAATATCGGCATCAGCCTGTTCCACAACATGGAGGATGGTCGTGTTGAAGACAGGGTCGGTATGGTGCCTGTGCCTGTTCCAATCGCTGGAGCAGGAGTGTATCTCCACATTGCCAGCCCATACCATGCCGTCCACTCTGATGCGTGCATTGAGAAAGTCGGGACCTTGGTTGCCGTTGTGCTGACCTGGGTCCAAAATCTCTATCTCTGTACCGTCTGTCGTTGCCAGACTTCTTGACGGCAAAAGTTTATGCATCCAAACATAGTGGAGTAGTTTCTCCATTTTTGTGTGTCATTTTGATGGCAAAGATACTAATAAAAATGACATTTCGTTCACGGGGAGCGGATTTTCATGCTCACATCGTTGTACTTTCTGCTAAATCTTATAAATATAGTTAATATTTTTGCTTATTCGCTCACTTATTCGTAACTTTGAAACCTGTTTCTAAATTACTTGCGTTCGGAAGTCCAAAAAAATGGCATTATTTTTGTACTTCGCTCACTTATTCGTAATTTTGTGCGATTAAAGAAATAAAATAAATATGAAAATAGCACTTATAGGTTACGGCAAAATGGGCCGTATGATAGAGGAGATAGCATTGAGTCGCGGGCATGAGATAGTATGCACCATCGACATAGACAACCAGCAGGATTTTGATAGCGAGGCATTCAAGAGTGCCGACGTTGCCATTGAGTTTACAGCACCACACACGGCATACGACAACTACATGAAGGCTTTCAAGCATGGAGTGAAGGTTGTCAGTGGCAGTACTGGCTGGATTCCCCAGCATGGCGAGGAGGTGAAGAAGATGTGTCTGGAGCAGGGCAAGACACTGTTCTGGAGTTCCAACTTCAGTCTCGGTGTTACCATCTTCCGTGCCGTAAACCGTTATCTGGCTCGTATCATGAACGGTTTCGAGTCATACACTCCTGTTCTTGAAGAGGTTCATCACATCCACAAGCTCGACCATCCCTCTGGCACCGGCATTACCCTTGGCGAGGAACTGGTGGCAGAAGTGGAGCGCTTGAACGGTTGGGAGTTCGGTATGCTAACCAATCCCGACGGAAGCAAGGAAGGCACAGCCGAGATTCCTGCCGACAAGTTGCGTATAGACAGTATCCGCCGCGATGAGGTTCCCGGTATCCACTCCATTACCTGGGAGAGCGAGGCTGACTGCATTACCATTACCCACGATGCGCATTCACGCAAGGGATTCGCCTTGGGTGCAGTACTTGCTGCCGAATACACCGCCAAGCATGAGGGACTGCTGACAATGTCCGACCTGTTCAAATTCTAATGCATATAGGATAATGAAGAAATACCAACCAAAAAAGATTGACTGGATAAAGGGACTCGTGGTATGTGCTCTGTACATTGCCTTCCTTGTGTGGATACAGTCCTGGTGGGGCATAGTAGTGTTGCCCTTCATCTTTGATGCCTACATTACCAGGAAGATTAACTGGGGCTGGTGGAAAGATCTGGAAGACCCCATCCTGCGCACCATCATGTCCTGGGTAGATGCCATCGTGTTTGCACTGGTGGCGGTTTATTTTGTCAATATCTACTTCTTCCAGAACTACACCATACCTTCCAGTTCTCTCGAGAAGAGTCTGCTGGTGGGCGACTATCTGTTCGTAAGCAAGATGACCTATGGTCCACGTGTGCCTCAGACACCCCTGCATGCTCCCTTGTGCCAGCATACCCTGCCTATGGGCATCGGCAAGAGTTATATTGAGAGTGTGCAATGGGACTATAAGCGTGTCAGTCCCAAGAAGGTCACACTGAACGATATCGTTGTCTTCAACTATCCTGCTGGAGACACCATTGCCTATAACTGGCAGAATACCGACTATTACCGTATGTGCAAGGAACTGTACATGTACAACATGGATGTGCCATCCAATCTGGACAGCATGTCGGCCTTGGAGCAGTACCGTTTCTACAATCATGCCATTCAGGTGGGTAGCGACTATGTCAAGTCCGTTCCTGCCCAGTTTGGCAAGGTACAATGGCGCCCTGTGGACCGTAGGGAGAACTACGTGAAACGTTGTGTGGGACTCCCCGGACAGACTCTGGAAATACGCGACCATATCATTTATTTGGATGGGGTTGCAAACAAGGAACCCGAGGAAGTGCAGTACAACTACGACGTGGTGCTGAAGCAGCAAATCCCCCAGTCATTGATAGACGAACTGGGCATTTCTCATGAAGATCTGGAGGCGCTCAAGAACTTTGGAAACATGCCTCTCACCGCCAAGGCCAAGGCAGCACTAGAAGCACGACCTGACCTTGTGGCAAGCATAGAGTACCACAAGCAGGACGAGACGGAATACCTGTATCCCCTGAACGGACACACGGGATGGACTTGTGACAACTATGGTCCCATCTGGATTCCTGCCAAGGGAGAGACCATACAGCTGACCATGGAGAACCTCCCGGTATACGAGCGTCCCATACGAGTATATGAGGGCAATGACCTGAAGGTTACCGACGACGGCCGCATAATGATAAACGGAAAGGAGGCCAATGAGTACACCTTCAGGATGGACTACTACTGGATGCAGGGCGACAACCGTCACAACAGTGCCGACTCGCGCTATTGGGGCTTTGTTCCCGAGGACCATATTGTGGGTAAACCCATTGTCATCTGGTTGTCTATGGATCCCGACCGTGGCGGTCTGGGCGCTATCCGTTGGAACCGCTTGTTCCGTTTGGTGGACAACAGCAAGTAGTTTTTCTCTAATATATAATAAGGTATATGACGGCATCACCAAAACAAAAGGTTGCCCTGGTACTTGCCAGTGGCGGAGCTAAGGGCTTTGCCCACATAGGTGCCATAGAGGCACTGGAAGAATGTGGCTATGAGATAACTTCCATAGCAGGT
>JAFYVX010000050.1 GCA_017558255.1 Bacteroidaceae bacterium | reverse complement strand
GGACGTAATGTCGGCTTCACAGAGAGTCATCAGGTCATCTATGTCCTCACCGGCTTCAAAGAGCATTCTTCTTACAGCAGAATCCGTTACCTCCTCATCCGCAATCACCTGTGGACGCATGTGCATGCCCACAAGTTTTTCCACATAGTGCATGCGTTCATCCAGAGGCAGTTTCATGCGTCTGAATAGTGGAAGGACCATTTTCTGGCCAATATAGTTGTGATTGTGGAAAGTCCAGCCATGCGGTTCTTCCCATCTCTTGGTACGAGGTTTGCCTATATCATGAAGGAGTGCAGCCCATCTGAGGAACAAGGTCTCCGGGGCTCTCTCTGCAGTTGCACGAGCCATATTGTCCAGGACCTCCAAGGTGTGGTAGAAGTTATCCTTATGGGCACGCCCGTTTCTGCTCTCTACGCCACGTAGGGCAGCTATTTCAGGTAAGATAAGTTCAAGCAGTCCGCAACGTTCCAGTTCGATAAAGCCTATGCTCGGAACGGGAGAGAGCATAATCTTATTGAGCTCATCGATGATACGTTCCTGGGATATGATCTTGATACGCTCGGCATTGCGACAAAGTGCTTCCTGTGTCTCATCTTCAATGCGGAATTTCAACTGAGTCGCAAAACGTATACAGCGCATCATGCGCAGGGGATCGTCGCTGAAGGTTATGTCCGGGTCAAGGGGAGTGACTATAAGACCATCCTCCATGTCCCAAAGTCCGTCGAAGCGGTCAACCAACTGACCAAAAGAGTTGCTGTTCAGGCATACAGCCAATGCGTTGATTGTAAAATCACGCCTGTCCAGGTCATCTTCCAGGGTACCGTCCTCAACTATGGGCTTTCTGCTGTCACGCGAATAGCTCTCGCGACGTGCACCGACAAATTCCACCTCCTCGCCATGCCACTTCACCTGTGCCGTACCGAAGTTCTTGAATACAGACACATTGGCACCACGTCCCAATTTACGTCCCAGCGCCTTTGCCAGACGAATGCCAGGCGCACAATATCCAACCTCGGCAACGGTTCCCTCCGCTATTGCGGGATCCACCACCACGCAGTCTATGTCCTTGGACGGGCGTTCCAGAAACAGGTCACGCACATATCCGCCAACCACATAGCATTCCAACCCAAGTTCGTCTGCCGTTTCGGAAATTCGGCGGAACATGGGTTTGTCCAGGATTGCGGCCAGGTCGTTGTCTGATAGATTTCGCATTGGAATGTATTACTTCGCCAGTTTCTTCATGTCTTCCTGCAACTTGCGCTCAAAGAACTGAGCCTTGATGGAAAGACGCTTCCATTCCTCGCCAGTTGCACTTTCCATGCTGTCTCGTGCAGCCTGCATCTCTATGCTGTCCAGCAGCAGTATGCCCTGTGCACGGCTTTCCAGGGCAGTAGGATATTTCGCGCGCATGCTAAAGATACTATCGCGAGCGGCATCGTACCTGCCATCATGAAGATGCACCCTGGACTTCTCCAGCATAGCAGAGGCAGCGTCCTCAGGTGTAGTGGGAGAAGAGGCGCAGGAAGCGCATACTATTGCTATTAGAGGAAGAATATGTTTCATATATTGGATTTATTTCTACGTTATCTTTTTCGGCCGAACAGGTCCTTCATGCCATCGAGGTCGAAGCCCAGCGAGAAACGCATTGTCTGGTCCAAAGGATTGCCCTGTGCAGTGGCTATACAGTAGGCTGCATCCACAGTGAAGACGCTCATGTGGAAACCTGCACCAACAGTAAAGTATTGACGGTTGCCCTTGTGAGGGTCCTCATAATGATAACCGGCACGAAGCATGAATCGGTCGTTGTAGGTGTATTCTGCACCGAAACTCCAGCGAAGTTCCTGCATCTCCTCCTTGAATCCGCCAGGTGCATCGGCAAAACTTTTGAACACACCTGCTATGGAACTTACAGAGTAGTAATCCTCTTCCAGGCGTCTCTCATAGTCCTCCGGAGATTCGTCCTCGCCCTGTACAGGCTTTGTGGGTATGCACAGTTTATAGACTTCGGCACCGAAGGAGAGTTTGTTGTATTCGTTGAAAGGTACTGTCATGTTGATACCCAACCTCAGCATTGCCGGCAGAAACTCGGCATGGGTGCTGTTACCCATGTTGATCTTGGAACCGATATTGTTCAGTGCTATACCCCACGACATGCTGCACTCTCTGTTGCCTGCAAAGAAGTAACCCTGACGATACATGGTAATATCGGCTGCAAAGGCCTTGCCGCTGGCCGCCTCCTGTGCAGGGTCGTAGTTCATGTTGGACAGTATGAAGCGCATAGCCACACCCATGGAGAAAGTTTCTGTGAGCAAACGGCTATATGCCACATCAATGGCCATTTCATAAGGACTGAAACTATAGTCTCCTGCGGTAGTGGTTACCTCGCCCATACCGAAATAGCGCAGCGAGGCACTAAGTGCAGAGTAGTCGCCGATTCTATAGAAACCCGATACATTGGCAAGGTTGATGCCAGTGACAATCTTGCGCAACCAAGGAGTATAGGATGCGCTAACACCGGCACGTGCTATATTCCATGGGTATTTGGCACAGTTCCAGTACTGGCTGTTTGCGTCGGCATCTGTGGCAACACCCATATCGCCCATTGCGCCAGCTCTTGCATCAGGAGCTATTGCAAGCGATGTCACACCATATATCTCAGGATTGAACCTTTCGCTCAATTCCGTGTTCTGCGCCATGGCAGCAATGGCCATAAGAGCGCCTACGAGGGATATAATTATTCTTTTCATACGTAGTGTAATAACTGAAATCAGAGGTTATTTATTGCCTCTGAAGATGAATTTCTTTTCTTTCTGGCTTTTTTTGCCACCGTTGTAAGAAGCAGTCACACGGCAGATGTATATTCCGTTGTTCAGTGACGCCCCTGCACCGTTATGCCCGTTCCATGGGACAGAAACTGTGCCGTTTTCGTTTGCGGCATTAAATTCCTTTTTCCATTGTAGCATACCGGTGGTTGAGAAAATTTCCAGCGAGAACTGGCATGTCAGACCTGGAAAGTTGTAGCCGATATGGAAATTAGTGTGACCGGAAACGATGTCCTCCTCCATCATTAGGGACAACACTTCTGGTTCTAAATCCTGTCCGACTACAAACTTCATTGTTTTCACCGAGGTGTTGTTCAGCATGTCCCATGCCCTGAAACTGAGCCAGTGTGCTCCGGGCTCAAGTTCCTGCATATCGGCAAAACTAACTATCCCTCTGGTATAGTCACCAGTCTTCTGGGTATAGTATCCGTTCAGGTTATATGTTTTCTTGGGATCTCCGTCAATGCATAGTTGCAGGTCATGCCCGATACCATTCCCGTTGTACTGGATTCCGGATTCATCATGCAGTTCTGCCACGAAAACGGGTTTGGAGTTGACCGCATCGCCGTCCTGAAAATCCTCGTCGTTGAGATACATAAAAATATCAGGCCCTACGCTATCCGTATCTATGCTTTCGTTGTATCCACCCACCAGGAAATCTTCGTTGCTGCCATTTGCTTCTGTGCTGAGCTCTTTATTAACGGCATAGAATACCAATCTGCCGTTTTCATCGCTGTAATTTATATCCTTGGGTATGATGATGGTTGAGGAGAACTTTCCGTTCTTCACACTGTCTGTGCCATTCCCCAGTTCCTTGTTCCATGTAGTGTATGTAAATGGTGTGTCGCCGGTATTGCCTTTTGTGGTTATTGTTCCTCTGCTGTCGTAAAGCCTGAAGAAAAGCGTACCGTCAAATTGCTGGTCCGTTTCACCTTTCTCTACTTCTATGTGTCCGCTTACACGTACTTTGCTTCCCGCATTTAGCTTTTGTTCCCCGTCTATAGGTTCTCCGTTTATGCTGTCCAGTACAACCTTTGCTCGTGGGTTACCGAAGGTAAGCGCAGGGTCACCCAGAAGTGCATACTGTAATTTGTTTTGTGGTTGGCTTCCGTCGTAATTACTATGCACCACGTTGCTTTTTGCCATTCTCAGTGCATCTCCAACAGAATTCCTTCTGTCATATTCGTTGTCTTCAAACAGAAATTGTGAGAAAAACTGGTTCAGGTAGAAATTCTGTGTGCTGTATACGGTTCGTGTGGTTCCTATGAACGCCACAGCACCTCCTCCCTCGTTCAGTACAGCTGCTTCTCCCAGGTTATCCTCTTGGCTGTCAAACGGTGTTATGTCGCATGCAGCAACATACCAAAGTGGCAGACGCGGTGATTTCCACGCCTTCATGTCATCCAGAGTTATTACCCTTTCATGGCTCATAAGGTATGTGGCACCATGTCCGGTGTAGTTGAACATCATGGCACCGTTTTCCACTTCCTTGTCAAGCAGGGAACGTATCTCGGGGTACGAGTTGTACAGTCCCTGGTTCACTCTCAGGTAGTTGTCCCACATTATCTTTTTTACGTCCAGATCTGGAGCCGTGTCTGTTATCCTGTTGGCAACCCTGTTGGCATCGTTCATGTGCGTATTGTTGTCGCCGTCATCACCCAGTATAACCACCTTGTTGCACCATTCTCCAGCATTTGCGCGCTGCAGGTGTGCTATAGTTTTGTCCACCATTATGCGTGCCTGTGCTTCGGTTGTTACGGGGAAACGCCCTATGCCTATGTCTGAAACGTCTTTTGTAGGTTTGCCACCTTCTCCGTCGTCCATCAGACCGAAGTAGTCCTCCCAGCAGTACGACTGCGTATCGCTATAGCTGTTCTCGCTCTGATAGCATAGCAGGTAATCGCTTGCCGAGTATCTGCGCCATCCATCAGACAGCATTCTATTGTCCCAGGCGCAATCTCCCATCAGCAGCAGGTACCGTGGTGCAGTCCCATTGTCTATGCCCCGGTCGTATAGCATTTTCAGGAAACGCCTGTAAGCCGCCACGTCCGCTGTGCCGGAAGAAAATTCGTTGTATATCTGGTCTGCTCTCACCACCAGGCACCTTATGTTGGAATGTGTGCTATGTGCCTCTGCCAGTCGTTGGGCCTGTCCTGTCAGTTTACCGCTTTCCGGCACGATGATGAGCATGTCCACGCTATCCAGAGCGTGAAGATTCTGGTTCTCAATGTTTTCGCCCATTGTCGGTTCCGGGAAATCATACGTCGGGTCAAAGGCTACAAAAGACTTGGTGCCATCCTCAGTGGCAAAATACAGTCCCTCGTCGTCTTGTCTGGTTGGAATCAGCATTGCCTCTTTTGCCCTGCTGCCTATTCGCATTACCTTGATGTCGGCGCTCTGTCCATTGCCTATTTTGCGGAACTCAGTAGCGCCGTAGTACGAATCGGTTACTGCAGAACTGTTGCCTGTGCCGGTTCCTGTTCCTGCAAAACCGTCGCCGAAGCGCACAAAACCATTTTGCAGTTCGATAGGTGCGGTGAAGTTGAGCGCGATATAATCCAAACGTCCGTTCACGCGACTGTTTGTGGCAAAGGGACCCTGTGTTGCCAAGGTTATTTTCCAGGTATCGGACCCAGGGTTCATTTCCGAGACATCCATATTCATGTACTTGCCCTCGGAGTAGTACATGTAGTTTCCTGGTGCAGAGATGTTTTTTGTGGCCACTGTCATACCGTTTGCCCAGATAGTCAGTGGTGTAGCCACGTCGTTACCGGTGAACACTACGGTCAGTCGCTCTCCCCCCATACTGTTTATGCCTGTCAGCGTATAGTTTCTGGACATGGCACCTTGGAACACCGTGCCTTCCACCAGGTTGCGTCCACCGCGGAACCATGCGAAGTTGTCCTTCTCGTGCAG
>JAFYVX010000049.1 GCA_017558255.1 Bacteroidaceae bacterium | reverse complement strand
CTCTTCTTCCGCCTGGCAGCTGCTGCCATGCTTGCCGGAGCCTTCTTCATGGCCGGATTGGCAATATACGAGAGGTCCACTCCCCTAACCTCCAATGCCAATGATATTATATTTGCGCAGGAATTAGAATACACCGACGAACTTCTGGACTATGCCATGCTGGACAACAGCGACATAGAATACTACCTCACCGCGGCAGAATAATATATAAAAAAGAAACATACACACTAACAACAATACACACCCTTATGAAAAGAATATCTATACTGCTCGTGTTTGCTCTTACATCAGCATTGACTTTTGCACAGAACAACGGAAATGCCACTATGCCTGGTGGAGGTCCCGGTTTCAACAAGCAGGAATTCCGTCAGCGCATGCAGGGATTCGTCACCAAGGAGGCCAACCTCACAGAGGAAGAGGCAAAGGCATTCTTCCCCATCTACAACGAGTACAAGGACAAGCAGCGTCAGATACACATGAGCATCGGCAAACTGAAGAAGAATGCTCCACAAAACAACGACGAGAAGGCATACGAGAAGTGCCTTATGAAAATGGCAGAACTGAATGCCGAAATGGCAGGTCTTGATTCCATCTACTACAAGAAGATATGCAAGGCCATCTCTGCTGAAAAGTTTTTCAAGATACTGAACATCGAAGACCGCATGCACCGCAAGATGCTCCAGAACTACAACAGACCTCGTCAAAGGGACAGAAAAACACGCCCCTGACACCGCACATTAGCGACAAAATCATATACACGGGAAAGGACAATGCACTATGCAGGTCTTTTCCCGTGCTTTTTTCAGTATTTTTTCCTAAATTTGTTGCAAAGAAACCATAAAGCAATCACAAACATCCATAACATGAAGAAACGCCTATACTCCATTTTTGCCCTTCTCTTCACGGCACTTTGCCTGGTGGCGCAGAACAGCATGCACGTGGGCAGTTACAACATCCGCTATGCCAACAAGGGCGACCGCAACAGGGGCAACGGATGGGAGAGCAGATGCCCAAGACTCGTGAACCTCATCAACTACGAGCAGTGGGACATCTTCGGTGCCCAGGAGGTTCTGCACTCACAGTTGCAGGACCTGAAAGCTGGTCTCAAGGACTATGCCTACATCGGCACAGGCAGAGCCGACGGCAAGACCAAGGGCGAGTATGCACCCATCTTCTACAGAAAGAACCGCGTGCAGTGTCTGAAGAACGGCCAGTTCTGGTTGTCCGAGACACCCGACTCCGTTGCTTCCGTCGGTTGGGATGCATCAATGGAGAGGATATGTACCTGGGGTTATTTCCAGGACAAGGCAACGAAGTGGCGCTTCTGGTTCTTCAACCTCCATATGGACCATCGTGGTCCCATAGCACGCGCGGAATCGTCCAAACTCATCCTAGCAAAGATAGACGAGATGTGCGGCGACGAACCCTATATCCTCACTGGCGATTTCAATGCCAACCAGAACGAAGAGCCATACGCCCTGCTCACCTCATCGGGCAAGTTGAAGGACACCTATACCGAGGCAAAGGTACGCATGGCAGAGAACGGCACATACAACAGTTTCAGTATCGACAAGTTTACCACCAACCGCATCGACCACATCTTCGTGTCGCCTCGCTTCATGGTGCACAAGCACGGTGTGCTTACCTACAACTACTGGCAGACCTCCGACATGGAGTCGGGCAAGCAGGACAAGGCACACGTCATCTCCGACCACTACCCCATTGCTGCCACCATAGAGTTGCCTCGCCTCCGTGCACCTCAGGACAAGCCACAGCAGTTCCATACCTACAAGGAGGCGAAGGACCCTGTGCCCATGTCGGAGCGCAGCATCGAGGCGTGGAAGACGGTTGGCAGGCTACAGGCCCAGTGGGTATCTGCCGACTCACTATATTCCCGTAGCGAAGTACCACAGAAGAGTGCCGTCACCACCTGCCGCCTGGAGGGTTGGCGTGGCGAACGTGTCTCTGCCCAACTGCTCCTCTGGACAGGTAAAGGCGTGGATGGTGTGAAGACCAGGTTGAAGGATTTCTCCGCAGACAATGCCCAACTCTCTGCCGACATAGCATCTACAGGGTTCGTGCGCTACACCCTTGCCGACAAGGGAGGCTACGATTGCCGTTGCGAGCGCGGTCCCAAGCACGATGTCATCCTTGTGCCCGATATGATAGACTCTCTCAAGGTCTTCAACATGGATGCCCAGACGGTTCGTCCCGTGTGGGTAAGCATCAACATTCCTCAGTATGCCAAGGCTGGCGTCTACCGTTCGGAAGTTGTCATCACCGCCAAGGGTGCCAAGATGACTCTGCCCATTGAACTGGAGGTAATAGACCAGCTGCTGCCCACCTACGACCAGTGGACCTACCACCTCGACCTCTGGCAGCATCCCTCGGCCGTGGCACGCATGCAGAACCTGGAGATGTGGAGCGACGAGCACTTCGAGGCTCTCAGGGCACAGATGCTCCCCTTGGCGCGTGCCGGACAGAAAGTCATCACCACCACACTGAACCGCGACCCATGGGGGTCGCAGACCTTCGACGACTATGAGGACATGATCATCTGGACGCATCGCAAGGACGGCACATGGAGTTTCGACTACACCGTCTTCGACCGCTATGTGGAACTTATGATGTCCCTGGGCGTGAAGAAGCAAATCAACTGCTATTCCATGCTCCCCTGGAACAATCGTCTCAACTGGTATGAGGAGAAGGACAATGCCTTCAAGGTTTCCTCCATCCCGCCCAAGTCCAAGAAGTATGAGGAGATGTGGAGTGCCTTCCTCAAGGACTTTGTCATCCATCTGAAGGAGAAGGGGTGGCTGCATATCACCTGCATTGCCACCGACGAGCGTTCTGCCGAGGAGATGGAGATTGTCGTAAGGCTTATCAACACCTATGCCCCCGAACTGGGCTTTGCCATGGCAGACAACCACGCCTCCTATCGTCGCATACCCAATGTGCGCGACTGTTGCGTGGCCCAGCGACAACTGTACCTCACCAAGGAGGAGATTGCCGAGCGCCGTGCCAAGGGCTACACCACCACCTTCTACGTGTGTTGCAGCACCTACTTCCCCAACTCCTTCACCTACTCCCAGCCCTGGGAGTCTGAACTGCTCAGCTGGCATGCCATCTCCAAGGACTACGACGGACAGCTCCGTTGGGCATACAACTCCTGGCCTCATCGTCCCGAGTACGATTCCCGCTTCCGCACCATGGCATCGGGCGACACCTACCAGATTGCCTCCTACGGTCGTTCCACCCTGCGCTTCGAGCGTATGATTGACGGCATAGAGGCATACGAGAAGGTTAGGATTCTGCGCCAGAAGTTTGCCCACCGTCCCGAGGTGCTAAAGACTCTCGAAGACAAACTTGCCGAAATAGCCTCCCTGAAACTCACCGACACCACCCTGCCCTGGCACGACCTCATGACAGAACTTGTTGCCGAACTCAACAGAGTGTCGAAGGAACGATGAGCGAATGAGCGCCCCACCAAGAAATCCAGAAAGACTAGATATTCTATATAGACTAGAGAATCTAGAGAATCTAGAAACTCTATATAGCCTAGTAAATCCAGAACTCCCTAAAACCAAGCCACAAAATACTATGAAAAAGACCTTCCTCCCACTCCTCCTTGCCCTGCTATGCACTTCGGCCATGGCGCAGCAGGTGCACAGACTCGCATCTCCCGATGGCAACATCAAGGTTGACATCGAGACCGACAAAGGCATCACCTACGATGTCTTCTGCCAGGGCGAACTGGTTCTCGACGATTGCCGTCTGTCCATGAACATAGAGGGCAATGTGCTGGGTTCCCTGCCCAAGGTGCAGAGCACCAGTCGCAAGAGCGTCAGCGAGACAAAGCGTCCCTTCCTACACCTGAAGTTTGCAGAGGTGCCCAACCACTACAACGAACTCACGCTCAAGATGAAGGGTGGCTACTCCGTGGCGTTCCGTGCCTACAACGATGGCGTTGCCTACCGTTTCTCCACATCGCTCTCCGGCGAGGTGCAGGTCTACGACGAGGACATCACCGTGTTCCTGCCACAAGAGACCGACATCGTGCTTCAGCAGAGCCACCATTACCAGACTTCCTACGAGGAGCGATACACCTTTGTCAAGGCAGCACAATGGCAGAGCCATCATCCCATGGCGCACTACCCCATCCTGGCCATCACTCCTGGCGGCACTAAGATTCTCATGAGCGAGGGCGACCTTCAGGACTATCCCGGCGCCTTCTTCCGTAGCAACGATGCCGGAGGTTTCTCGTCCATCTTCCCTCGCGTTCCTGCCGTAGAAAAGCCTCGTAGCGACAAGAGCACCGACATACTCCTGCGCAAGCCATACATCGCACTTACCAAGGGCACCCGCAACTTCCCATGGCGCTATTTCGTAATTTCCAAAAACGAGGCCGACCTCATCACCAACACCATGACATGCCGTCTTTCGCAGGACAGCCGTCTGGACGACACCTCCTGGATTAATCCCGGACAGGCCAGTTGGGAGTGGTGGAACGGTGCCGTGCCCTATGGCGAGGACATCAACTTCCGCGCCGGTCTTAATGTGGAGACCTACAAATACTTCATGGACTTTGCCTCCCATTATGGCATCAAGTACATCGTCATGGACGAGGGTTGGGCAAAGGACAATATGGACCCCTACACACCCAATCCCGATTGCGACCTGATGGAAATCCTTGCTCACGGCAAGAAGGTGGGCGTCGGCGTGGTGCTCTGGCTCACATGGCGTTGCGTGGAGCAGAATCCCGGTCTCTTTGCCAAGTTTGCCGAATGGGGCGTGAAGGGCGTGAAGATTGACTTCATGGACCGTAGCGACCAGTGGATGGTGAACTTCTACGAGCGCACCGTGCAGGAGGCTGCCAAGCATCATATCTTTGTCAACTTCCACGGTGCCTACAAGCCCTCTGGCCTCGAGTACATGTACCCCAACCTCCTCTCCTACGAGGGTGTTACCGGCATGGAGCAGATGGGCAACTGCCGTCCCGAGAACAGCATCTATCTGCCCTTCATACGCAATGCTGTGGGTCCTATGGAATACACCCCTGGTGCCATGCTCAGCATGCAGCCCGACAACTATTCTGCCCGCCGTCCCAACTCTGCCTCCATCGGCACACGTGCCTACCAGATGGCGCTGTTCGTGGTCTTCGAGTCGGGGTTGCAGATGCTGGCGGACAATCCCTCGCTCTACTATCGCAACGACGGTTGCACACGCTTCATATCATCCGTACCCGTTGTGTGGGACGACACCCGTGTGCTCTCTGCCCGTCTGGGTGACCACCTGCTTGTGGCCAAGCGCAACGGAGAGGAGTGGTTCCTCGGCGGCATCACCGGTGAACGCAAGGAGGCTCTCGAACTCGAAGTCACCCTCGACTTCCTCCCCGACGGACAAACCTTCACCCTCACCTCCTTCGAGGATGGCATCAATGCCGACCGCCAGGCCATGCACTACACCAAGTCCACCCGTCAGGTGCGCAAGGGTGACAAAATCAAAGTCAAGATGGTGCGTAACGGCGGCTATGCGGCAAGCATAAAATTAAAATAAATCTTCGATCACTCTGATTATTCAGAATACTCGGATTACTCGGAATTCTCTCCCCACCTTAACCATAGAATTATCATGAACCCTAAAAAACTTGTCCCCATCCTGCTCCTATGCCTCACCACCCTCTCCCATGCCTTCGAGCAGAAGGAGATTGCCGTCAGG
>JAFYVX010000048.1 GCA_017558255.1 Bacteroidaceae bacterium | reverse complement strand
ATGCAAAAATAAAGGCTTTCAGAACTCAATTCAGAGGTGTGGGCGATATCAAGTTCTTTATGTATAGACTGGCAACTCTTTATTCTTGAATATTGTTACACCAACCGGGAATATCCGCTGACCCGAGAAAAGTAATTTTGATAACACACCAATGGTGCCTCTCTATTATTCACCAGAAAAAAGCGCTGACTCTCTAATGACAGTTTTGGATTATCCCCCGTGATTCTCTGGGGGCGTTGAGGTTCGCTCTAAAAAGAAAAATAGGCAGAAAACAATCGTTTCCTACCTACTTGAACTAACTTGCACGGGAAGAGAGGCTCGAACTCCCGACACCTGGTTTTGGAGACCAGTGCTCTACCAACTGAGCTATTCCCGTGTGTTTCCGAGTGCAAAGGTAAACATTTATTTTTAATTAATGGCTCATTTGAAGAATAAACTTCATTGCATAACTGATATTTTCCGTTATTTTGCTTTAAAAAACAAGATTTTGGGATTTATTCGCTCACCTCTCTGACTGATTCTATGCCGGGAATCTTGCTTATGTGTGCAATGGCACTGACCATTTCCATGACACTATGCACCATAATCGTAATCTTGCAATTCACGATGCAGTCTTCTGTGCTAATGCAAAGTGAGTCCATATTGAGGTGCAGCTTGTCGGCAATTTCAGATGTCAGATCCATGAGCAGGCGATAACGGTCGACACCGGTGATGGCCAATGTTATGGGATATGAGAATCCGATGCGGTTTATTGTGATGGAAGAATGGGTGTGCACGGTGATTGGTGGTGCGCTTTCGTCTTCGGCATAGTTCACGCTGACTACATTGTCTCCGAATTTGCTTGCAAGGCGTATGGCTTCCGGGCAGGAGCGTCGGTGCAACGTGATATTGTCATATTGTGATGCATGCGCTTTTATTCCATGCATGCGTATGCCTATAATTTCTCCACCGGGGAGAGGTTTGCAAATGGGGCAACGGCAAACTCCTCCACGCAATTGTCTCCGTTCAATGAGGAAGAGGCGCAGATAGCGTTTTGCAACATATGTCTGGCAATGCTCTATCCAATCCTTTTTGGGACGTGCGTCGGGAGAAGTGATAAGATTGACGCAATCTCCTCCATGAAGAACGGTCTTCACGCTACAGAGAACTCCATTGACATAGGCATAGTGTGCATGTGCTCCAATCTCGTCGCTTTGCTTGAAGGCATAGTCGATGACAGTACTGTCTTTGGGAAGAATGAAACTCTCGCCATTGGGTGAAAAGACTGTTATGTCATCATAGTATAGGCTGGATGATATATGTTCAAGTAAATGTTCTTCGTTTCCTTGGAAGGTAATGTCTTCCAGTACTTTACGGAATCTTTTTACCCAATTGCCGATGTTGCTTCCGATCTCGTTTATGCATCCCACCTGGCTGGCATGCACCATGGTCTCGGAGCATATCTGCACATCCTCCCAGATGCCTTCGTCTGACAGAAGCATTAGACGCAGACATTGGTAGGAATTTTCCTTGGGTTGTTCTATCTGGTTGATGAAACTTCCCGGACGCTCCCTGAAATCACGCGTCAGCAGGTTGTATATCTTGAGGCATGTCTCCTTGTCGGTCAGGGGGTCGTCCATGGTGTCTTCCCAGAAGGTTATGCGCACGTAATAACGGTTGGGCAGATGCCAGAAATCAACTTTCTGCTGCTTCATCCTTCTCCAGAGAGAGTAGGGGCGGCGCCAGAAAGTCTCTACTTTGCATTTTATGCCATGATCCCTTAGGGTTCCCTTGACATCCTTGCAGAAGCGTTCGAGGCGTTCATGGTTGTTCAGTTTGTCTTCTTCCAACCATTGTTCGATGTCTCCATATTCCAAATCACACCTGTATTTGAAGGAAAGGTTTTCGAGGTCTGACTTTACTTCAAAGAGACCAAGACGGTTTGCAAGCGGAGCATAGAAACAATCCGTTTCGCCAGCAATCTTCATCTGTTTGTCCGGACGCATGGATTGAAGTGTGCGCATATTGTGCAGACGGTCACTGATTTTAACCATCACTGCCCTGATGTCGTAGTGAAGCGATGCCAGTATCTGCTGGTAGTTGTCCACCTGTTTGGTGGTGCGGTAGGTTTCCTTCTTCTGCTTGGTGACCACATTCACAAGACCTGCCACATCGTTGCCGAAACGCTGGCGTATGTCCTCCACGGTATAGGGAGTATCCTCTACCACATCGTGCAGAAAGGCGGTGATTACCGTATTGGCATCCAATTGCAGTTCCTTGGCAACGATCAGCGCCACTGAGATGGGATGGAGGATGTACGGTTCGCCCGACTTGCGCCTTTGCGATGCATGGGCTTCTTTGGCAAGGAGAAATGCCTGATGAACCCTTTCCATGTCCTCTGGAGTGACTCGGGGAGCGATGGCATCAAATACTTCTTGCGCCAGATCGTTGACAATCTTCTCGTATTTCATATGATGTGGGGATTGTGGTTGAAGTGTGACAAACGTCGGACGACCGACGTTGAACCATGCAAATTCTGTTTCTGCTTTTATGATTTGTTCAACAAAGTTAATGTTTTTTGCGATTATATAACAAACAATAGCACATATTTTTTTTGCAACTATTATCTTTTTTTCATATCTTTGCGTGAGTTTATAATAATGAATGCATGCCCGCATGTACGAGAGATACATTAACAGAACAAAAAAATAAATACAAATAAATATATGAAAGCAATAGTATTTCCTGGTCAGGGAGCACAGTTCACCGGTATGGGCAAGGACCTGTACGAAGACAACGCGCTGGCCAGGGAGATGATGGAGAAGGCCAACGAGATACTTGGCTTCCGTCTTACCGATATCATGTTTGAAGGAGATGCCGAGGCACTGAAACAGACGAAGGTTACACAGCCTGCCGTGTTTCTGCACAGTGTGGTTTTGGCAAAGTGCATGGGCGACGAGTTTCGCCCCGACATGGTTGGCGGGCATTCCTTGGGCGAGTTCAGTGCCCTTGTAGCTGCCGGTGTGCTTGACTTCGAGGATGGACTGAAACTAGTCTACGCACGTGCTCTGGCTATGCAGAAGGCATGCGAGACTGCGCCTGGAGGTATGGCTGCCGTGATGCGTCTGGAGGACGAGGCCATCGAACAGATATGTGCCGATGTAACAGCCCATGCAGGCAAAGGCGTGGTGGTAGCGGCAAACTACAACTGCCCCGGCCAACTGGTGATAAGCGGAAACAGGGAAGCTGTTGAGGTGGCATGCGAAAAGCTTCTTGAAGCCGGTGCCCGACGTGCCCTGATGCTGCCAGTGGGAGGTGCCTTCCACAGTCCCCTGATGCAACCTGCCAAGGACGAGCTGGAGGCCGCTATCGCCGCAACAGAGTTTCATGAGCCCACATGCCCCGTATACCAGAATGTGGACGGCAAGGCACACACCAACCCGGAGGAGATAAAGCAGAACCTCATAGCCCAATTGACATCCAGCGTGCGCTGGACACAGGAGGTGGAGGCTATGGTAGAAGCCGGTGCCACCGAGTTTGTAGAATGTGGTCCCGGTCAGGCACTGACAGGCATGATAACAAAGATAGCAAAAGGTGCAGTGGTCATGCATGCGTAAGCACGCAAGGCATATAAACGATAATTTAGAAAAACAAAAATACAATCATGAACATATATCAAGTATTCACTCGCTTGTTCGGTGCCAATGTGGAGCACCCTGTGCCACACGGAAGCAAGAGTCAGAACGGATGTGGCACCATGTCGGCATTTACACAGAAGGCCCTTGCCGATATCAAGGCTATGGGCGTGACGCACATATGGTACACTGGCATCATAGAGCATGCTACACAAACCGACTATAGCCGATACGGCATACGCAAGGACCATCCGGAGGTGGTAAAGGGCCGTGCCGGAAGTCCCTATGCCATCAAGGACTACTACGATGTTGATCCCGACCTGGCCACAAAGGTGCCAGAGCGCATAAAGGAATGGGAGGCTCTCATTGAGCGCACGCACAAGGCTGGAATGAAGGTGATTCAGGACTTCGTTCCCAACCATGTGGCTCGTGAATATCACTCCGACGCATGCCCTGAGGGATGCCTGGACCTGGGCGAGGGTGATGACACATCAGTTAACTATTCTCCCGAGAACAATTTCTACTACATGGGAGAACCCCTTCACCTGGACAATATCCTGAGTGAGGAGGAACGGGCAAAGGCTAACCTCTATGAGGAGAATCCCGCTAAGGCTACCGGAAACGACGTTTTCTCGGCATGGCCTGGCAGAAATGACTGGTACGAGACAGTGAAACTGAACTACGGCCCTAATACTTATCGCAAGATGCTCCAGATTCTGCTCTATTGGGCAGAGAAGGGAGTGGACGGCTTCCGTTGCGACATGGCAGAAATGGTGCCGGTGGAGTTCTGGGAGTGGGTGATACCCCAGGTTAAGGAGAAGTATCCCGAAATAATCTTCATTGCTGAGGTATATAATCCTCAGTTGTATCGCGACTACATCTTCCGCGGACATTTCGACTACCTCTACGACAAGGTGGGACTCTATGACAAGCTGAAGGACGTTTGTGCCGGATGGTGCTCTACCAGGGAACTGACCTCATGCTGGCAGAGCGTGGAGGACATTCAGGGACATATGCTCAACTTCCTGGAGAACCACGACGAGCAGCGCATCTCCAGCGACTTCTTCGCTGGAGATGCCAAAAAGGGTCGTCCCATGATGCTCGTGAGCACACTGATGAACACCAATCCAATGATGATATATTTCGGTCAGGAACTTGGCGAGAAGGGTATGGACAGCGAGGGATTCTCGGGCGAGGACGGACGTACCACCATCTTCGATTACTGGACGGTGGACTCTATACGTCGCTGGCGAAACGGAGGAAAGTTTGACGGTGCCTTGCTTACCGACGAGGAAAAGAAACTGAAGGAGTTCTATACACAGACCCTGCGCCTTGCCGAGGAGGAACCTGCCTTCAGCGAGGGACTCTTCTGGGATCTGATGTACGTGAACGGACATCTGGACAGACAATATGCCTTCCTGCGCAGCGATAGAAAGAAGACATATCTGGTGGTGGCTAATTTCTCGGGCGAGAACCTGACTACAGACATCCGAATACCTGCCGATGCAATACGCGAACTTGCTCCTGAAACGGAAAAGGTAAAGAACAACCAGGCTCACGACATCACCGTGTCCGTAAAACTGAAGGCATGGGACGGTATCGTAAAGAAAATTAGGTTGTAGGAAAGTGGCATTACGCCATCATCGACAAACAGTTAACGATAGATAACAATGATCAGCACATCAATGACAAGGTCCCACACTCACCTCGTAATCATGGCAGGAGGCATAGGAAGCCGATTCTGGCCCATGAGCACGCCAGAGTGTCCCAAACAGTTTGTGGATATACTTGGTACTGGACGCACATTCATACAGATGACCTTTGACCGTTTCAAGAGATTGATACCTGCAGAGAATGTGTGGGTGGTGACCAGCCAGGCATACAGTGAAAAGGTGATGGAGCAACTGCCCGAGGTGCCTAAGGGAAATATCCTGCTCGAACCGTGCCGCAGGAACACCGCACCATGCATCGCATACGCTTCGTGGCGAATAAAGAGCATTGACCCCAAGGCAACCATCGTTGTAAGTCCTTCCGACCATCTGGTCCTGGATGTGGCAGAGTTCCAGCGTGTGGTGAGCAGTTCCATGGACTTTGCCTCCACCTCGGACGCCATCATCACACTGGGCATGAAACCTACACGTGCGGAAACCGGATATGGATACATACAGACGGACATGACCTGCCCCTCGGTGAGAAACAAGGAAATCTACCGTGTGGATGCCTTCAAGGAGAAACCCGATCTTTCCACCGCCGAGAAGTACATACGCAAGCCTAACATGCTATGGAATGCAGGCATATTCATATGGAACGTTAGCACCATAGTAAATGCACTCAGGGTTTATGCACCTGAAATCAACGAAATCTTCGAAAACCTTCTGCCAATATATGGTACCGAAAAGGAGCAGGAAACCATCAACGAAGAGTTTCCCAAGTGCGAGAGCATCTCTGTGGATTATGCTATCTTGGAGAAGTCCGAGGAGATATACTGCTTCCCAGCATCGTTCGGATGGAGCGACCTGGGCACATGGGGATCTCTTCGCGAGAACGTGAATCGCGACAAGAACGGTAATGCCATAATAGGCGAGAATATAAGAACCTACGAAACACGCGATTGCGTGATACATTGTAGCGAAGAGCGTAGGGTGGTGGTGCAAGGTCTGGAGGGCTACATCGTGGCAGAGAAAGACAATACCCTGCTCATCTGCAAACTTACCGAAGAACAACGCATAAAGCAGTTTTCCGAATAAACCAAGGATATGAAGAAACTTTTATCCCTTCCGCCCAATCTTGTTGAGTGTTTCCATGATGTGGCTGGTGTCAGCCGTGAGGAATATTTCTGTACCTCTGATCCTGTCGGAGCACGACTTGGTAGCGGAGGCGGAACAAACTGGTTGCTGGAGGCTTGCCATCGGAAGGAGGCTCCGGAACTGAGTTTTGAAGAATGGCTTTCAACAGAAAAGCGTATACTCCTGCATGCCGGAGGTCAAAGTCGACGATTGCCGGCATACGCTCCCAGCGGAAAGGTTCTCACACCAATACCCGTGTTCCGTTGGGAACGAGGCCAGCGCATTGGGCAAAATCTATTGCAACTGCAATTGCCACTTTATCAGCGCATAATGAATGCCGCACCTGATGGCATGCGAACTTTAATAGCTTCTGGCGATGTATATATTCGTGCCGGTAAGATACAACAGATTCCCGATGCCGATGTCGTGTGCTATGGTCTTTGGGTTGATCCTTCTGTGGCCAAGAATCACGGCGTATTCCTTTCCAAGAGAGAAACGCCGGAGGTGCTTGACTTCGTTCTACAGAAACCATCGGTGGAGAAGTTGGGGGAACTGATGCAGACGCACCTGTTCCTCATGGATATAGGCATTTGGATTCTTTCCGACAAGGCGGTCAATCTGCTTATGCACAAGAGTACTGGCAGCGATGGGGAGATATCCAACTATTGCCTGTATAGTGATTTCGGTCAGGCACTTGGCGAGAATCCAACTGTCACTGACTCGGAAATCAACTGCTTGAAGGTTGCCATACTTCCCCTTCAGAATGGCGAGTTCTATCATTATGGCACTTCTCGCGAAATGATTGGTTCTACAATGGCCATACAGAATCTCGTGTACGACCAGCGTGCCATCATGCATCTGGGAGTAAAGGCCCATCCCAGCATCTTTACACAGAACTGTTTCCACGACATAAAGTTCTCACCAACAAATCATAATACATGGATAGAGAACTCCTGGGTTCCTTCCACCTGGACACTGACTCATGAGAATATCATTACCGGAGTACCTCGGAACGAGTGGACAATAACACTTTTACCTGGTGTGTGTGTCGATGTGGTTCCATTGGGAGATGACCAGTGGATACTGCGCCCCTATGGATTTAACGATGCCATGCGTGGAGACTTGCACGACACCTCTACAGAGTTCATTGGCCACCCCGCTTGCGAATGGCTCTCTGAACGTGGTATCTCTATCGATGAGATAGAGGGTTCTGCCGATTTGCAGAATAGTCGTATCTTCCCCGTGTGCGACAATGTCGAACAAATGGGACGCTTGCTCCAATGGATGATATCCGGTTCTACGGAAAAGGTTGCAGACGAATGGAGAAGATACGAACGTCTTTCCGCAAATGAAATCAGCGACAGGGCAAATCTGTTGCGATTACACATGCAGCGCCTGGATTTTCGTAAGGCCAATCTCACCGCATTGGCACTCAACCATAGATGCAGCATCTTCTATCAGACCAATCTCGACGACCTGGCACATGAATTCCACAACCTGAATGTTCCCGTGCCAGATGCACTCCCCGAGAACGAACCTCTGCTCAAGCGTATCAACGACCATATGTTCCGCTCACGATTGCTGACACTTAATGGAGGGGATGGCTTGCATGAGGAAAAAAAGGCATTTGCCCTGCTATCAGAAGGACTCACCCAAAGTGTGCTTTCGGATAAGCAGGAACCTGCCATGGCTGTCTTTAGCGACCAGATAGTCTGGGGTAGGAGTCCTGTTCGTATTGACCTGGCTGGTGGTTGGTCGGACACACCGCCGTATTGTCTCACTTCAGGTGGCAACGTGGTGAATATGGCAATTGAACTAAACGGACAGCCTCCATTGCAATGCTACATCAAACCATCCCAACAGTACCATATAGTATTAAGAAGCATCGACCTGGGTGCAATGGAGATGGTTTCAACATGGGAAGAACTTTCTGCCTTCAACAAGGTTGGTTCACCTTTCTCCATACCCAAGTCGGCTTTGGCTCTGGCTGGTTTCCTGCCACGATTCTGTAACAGAAAGTACAAATCATTGGAGGAACAGCTCATGGACTTCGGATGCGGCATAGAGATAACGCTACTCAGTGCCATACCTGCCGGCAGCGGATTGGGAACAAGCTCTATTCTTGCCGCTACGGTGCTTGGTTCATTGAGCGACTTCTGCTCATTGGCTTGGAGCAAGAACGATATCTGCAACCGCACTCTTGTTTTGGAGCAGCTTCTTACCACAGGTGGCGGTTGGCAGGATCAGTACGGTGGCATATTGCATGGAGTGAAAATACTAACCACACAAAGCGGATTTGAGCAGACACCCGAGATATCATGGCTCAACGACAACCTCTTCACCGACTCCCAGTACCAGCCATGCCATCTGCTATATTACACTGGCATTACACGCACCGCCAAGACAATATTGGCGGAAATAGTACGCGGCATGTTCCTATACGATACGGAACGCATGCAACTGCTTGGCGAGATGAAGGAGCATGCACAAAATATGGCACAGGCCATAATGAGGGGAAATTTCAATCAACTTGGCACTCTGGTGGGCAAGACATGGCAACAGAATCAGCTCCTTGATAGCGGAACCAATCCCCAATGTGTGCAATCCATCATTGAGAAGGTGCAGGATCTGTGCCTTGGTTTGAAGTTGCCCGGCGCCGGAGGTGGTGGATTCCTATATATGATAGCCAAGGATCCCTCCGCAGCCTTGCGCATCAGGGAGATACTCTCTGCAAATCCTCCCAACCAACGTGCAAGGTTTGTGGACATGAACCTATCACATACAGGCTTCCAACTGAGCCGTAGTTAGTAAGTACACACAATATTGAAAAGAATCTGTAATGCTCTTAAAAGTTACAGAATGTAGAATATTGGCAGAGCAGTGTGATCTTGGGTACATAATATTGCTTAGTTAAACATCTTTATAATTACATCTATCAGAAAAAACTGTTTAATTATTTGGATTATTAGACGAAAGTTTATACCTTTGCACTCGCAAACATGGGAAATACTCATATTTTGTAGATAAATTACTTAGAGGATGGTTCGGTAGCTCAGTTGGATTAGAGCAGCAGCCTTCTAAGCTGCGGGTCAAGGGTTCGAGCCCCTTCCGAATCACAAAATAAGAAAAAAATGGCATTTAGAGGTCTCAGAAAATGAGTCCTCTTTTTGTTTTTAT
>JAFYVX010000047.1 GCA_017558255.1 Bacteroidaceae bacterium | reverse complement strand
GCGCGACAGACAACGCAAAGGCAAAAATAAATATTCATCATAATATCATGAGACATAACAGCGTATTAAAGTTCAGGAATCTTATGAAAAGGGGACTGGTATTGTCCTCCCTTATTCTTTCTGGCACCATGCCCTCTATGGGACAGGAGAACAGTCGTGGCATAGGTATCTATCCGGGTAATCCACTGGAGTATTTCGGTCCTCACACGGAGAAGGACACCGCCTACCGCAACCTGGCTCTTCACCGCGCCGTGTATCAGTCGGGAGCATACGACCTTAACCTTACTGCACAACTCCTCACCGATGGCGTGGTGGCCAATAGCCAACCTGCCTTCCTGGAGGTGCTGGCCAACGGCAAGCCTCTGCCTCACAACGAGCGCAAACTTACCATCAACGATAGCGAATGGTCCAGAATACCGGTTCAGGGTAGCAATGCCACACTGACCTACCGCTGGTACAACATGGACATAGAGGCAGACGAGGTGGTTGTTGAGGGTTTCGTGGCTTACGACCAGGACAAGCCCTTCGAGCACTACTCCATGCAATGCGAAGTGATGGGTGCCAAGACCCACAGTTTCGTATTAAAGAGCGACACCTTGCCTGGTCGTCCACGCAGAAGGAAGGTTATCAACGACCCCAACAAGCAGACCGAGGAGGCTACCGCTATGGCGCGCGAGCTGAAGGAAACCTTCAAACTTGGGGGCAAACGCACCTTCAGCTCCATAGAACTGACCTTCAGTCAGAACAACGCCTTCTATTGGTCCATCAAGGAGGTTACCTTCAAGCGCAAGGGCAAGGCCGTGCGCAGCATATTCCCCGCACAACGATTTACCAGCGTGTGGAAGGCAGAGAAGAACGATTGGGCTTATGTCGACCTCGGCTCCGTGGCAGACATCGAAGAGGTGCGCCTGCACTGGCTGGACGAGGGCAGTAAGGGCATGCTGGAAGTTTCCGACGATGCACGCAACTGGACCCCCTATGCTACCTCCAAGGACAATGGCAAGGTGCAAAGCATAAAAGCCAATACATCTGCCCGCTACGTCCGCCTTACCCTTTCCAATGCGGCCTGTCTGGGCGAAATGGAAGTTTACGGTCGTGGTGGCGTTAAGGCAGTAGCACATACCGAACAGGGGTGGAATGACGCCAAATACATGCTCAACGGAGGCAACTGGACAGTGTGCCCCATCAACGAACCCACACTCAAGGCTGTGCCTGTTGGTCCCGAGATTGTTGCCACCGTACCAGCCACCGTGCTCTCCAGTTACCATAATGCCGGAGCCTTGCCCGACCCCAACTTCGACGACAACCTGTCCATGATATCCGAGTCGTTCTTCAACCGCGACTTCCTCTACAAGCGCACCTTCCAGGTTCCCTCAAAGATGAAGGGCAGACGCATACTGCTCAACTTTGACGGCATCAACTGGAAAGCCCTCGTGGTGCTCAACGGCAAGCAGGTGGGCAAGATAGAGGGTGCCTTCATGCGCGGACAGTTCGACATCACCGACCATGTGAAGGATGGCGAGAACGAACTCTGCGTCTATGTAGAGAAGAATGCCAACCCTGGTGCGCGCAAGACCAAGACTGGCGAGAATACCAGTTTCAACGGCGGTGTGCTGGGTGGAGACAATCCCACATTCCACGCCACCATCGGTTGGGACTGGATAACCACCATCCCTGGTCGTGAAGTGGGTATATGGAACGATGTCTACCTCACCTCCACCGAGGCCGTTACCATCACCGACCCCATAGTGAATACCACCATCACCAACGGCAAGGCAACGATGACCCCGTCCGTCTTCGTGAAGAACCATCTGACCACTCCTGTAAAGGGTATTCTGCGAGGCAACATCGGCGATATCTGCTTTGAGAAGGAGATCACACTGGCTGCCTCCACCGAGACCGAGATAACCTTCTCGCCCGAGGAGTACAAACAACTGGCCCATCAGCACATGAACCTCTGGTGGCCCAACGGTTATGGCGAGCCCTATATGTACCATGCAGCATATACCTTCCACACCGACCAAGCCAAGTCCACCGCACGCACAGAATATCTTGCCGGCATACGCCAGGTTACCTACAAGGACGAGATGTCTCGCCTGCAACTCTACATCAACGGCCAGCGCTTCATTCCCCTGGGTGGCAACTGGGGCTTCTCGGAGAACCATCTCAACTATCGTGGACGCGAATACGACATTGCCGTCGGCTATCACAAGCAGATGAACTGCACCATGATACGCAACTGGGTGGGACAGACAGGCGATGAGGAGTTCTATGAGGCTTGCGACCGCCATGGCATCATGGTATGGCAGGACTTCTGGCTGGCAAACCCTGCCGATGGTCCCAATCCTCACAACGAACCCATGTTCATGGCCAATGCCAACGACTATATGCGTCGCATACGCCAGCATCCCAGCATAGCCCTGTATTGCGGACGCAACGAGGGTTATCCTCCCGAAACACTCGACAAGCAGTTGGCCGAGCTCGTACAGAAACTGGCACCAGGTGCTCTCTATTTCCCCAGTTCTGCCGACGATGGTGTTAGCGGACATGGTCCCTATCGTGCCCTGCCCGTAAGGGATTACTTCGAGATACAGACAGGCAAGCTGCACTCCGAGCGCGGTATGCCCAACGTGCCCAATTTCGAGAGTCTGCGCCGCATGCTTGCTCCCGAGCATCTGTGGCCTCAAAACGAATACTGGGGCAAGCACGACTTCACACAGAAGGGTGCACAATACGGTTCCACCTTCAACCAGCTCCTGGCCGAG
>JAFYVX010000046.1 GCA_017558255.1 Bacteroidaceae bacterium | reverse complement strand
TACCATGTCTCGTCTGAACCTTATCAAGGGCCTTGGCCCCGTTCTGCAGATTGCCGAGGGTTGGACAGCCGATGTAGATCCCGAAATCCACGAGGTGCTGAACATGCGTACCGACCCCACATGGCCCACAACATGGTTCGTGCCCCGTCTGGACGAGACAAAGGCTCCCTTCAAGGATGTATATTCTGTAATGAACAACTGGGGAGCTAACCACGGTGCCATCAGCTATGGCCACATCGGTGCCGACCTCATCACTCTGTGCTCTATGCTCCGCATCCCCGTGTGCATGCACAATGTTCCTGAAGAGAACATTTTCCGCCCCGCATCATGGAATGCATTCGGCATGGACAAGGAGGGTTCTGACTACAGAGCATGTCAGACCTATGGTCCCATCTATAAGTAATTAATCAAACATCGGGTTGAAAAGGCAAGATGCACACAACAAACACAGTACTGCCTTTTCAATCCCTTTTTATAAATAATACCTTAAATAAAGATACAATGATCAACCGTTTTATACTTAACGAAGTTTCATACTTCGGTCCCGGTGCTCGCGAGGTATTGCCTCAGGAGATTGCCCGCCTTGGTTTCAAGAAGGCTTTTGTAGCAACAGACAAGGACCTTATCAAGTTCGGTGTTGCCGACAAGGTGCTAAAGGTTCTTGAGGGAGCCAACATCCCCTATGAGGTATTCAGCGAAATCAAGCCCAACCCCACCGTTTCCAACGTGAAGGCTGGTGTTGAGGCCTTTGCCAAGTCAGGTGCCGACTTTATCATCGCCATCGGTGGTGGTTCTTCCATGGATACCGCCAAGGCCGTAGGTATCATTACCAACAACCCCGACTTTGCCGATGTGGTTTCTCTTGAAGGCGTGGCCGACACCAAGAAGAAGTCAGTGCCCATCATCGCACTTCCCACCACCGCAGGTACTGCTGCCGAGGTGACTATCAACTATGTCATCACCGACGAGGAGAATCAGAAGAAGATGGTGTGCGTGGATCCCAACGACATCCCCATCATGGCCATTGTAGATGCCGAGCTGATGTACACCCTACCCCGCAGCCTCACCGCTGCCACAGGTATGGATGCTCTCACACATGCCATCGAAGGTCTCATCACCAAGGGTGCTTGGGAGATGAGCGACATGTTCGAGTTGAAGGCCATCGAGATGATAGCACGCTATCTGGAGACCGCCGTCAACGAACCACAGAATGCCGAAGCACGTAATGGCATGGCAGTTGCTCAGTACATTGCCGGCATGGCATTCTCCAATGTGGGTCTTGGTGTAGTTCATGGCATGGCACATCCTATGGGCGCCATTTTCGATATTCCTCATGGTGTGGCAAACGCTCTGCTTCTGCCCACAGTGATGGAGTTCAACATGCCTGCTGCTATCGACAAGTACGTACAGATTGCCAAGGCTATGAATGTATACTCCGTTGGCATGAGTAACGAGGAAGCCGCAGAGGCTGCCGTAGAGGCCGTACGCCAGTTGGCCATCCGCGTTGGCATTCCTCAGCATCTCTCCGACCTCGGCATCAAGACTGAAGACCTTGACCGTCTTGCCACAGCAGCTGCCACCGACGTGTGCACACCAGGCAATCCCCGTTTCGTAGACAAGGACATCATCCTTGGCCTGTACGAGAAGGTGCTGTAATTTAATCAATCACAATCAACAACTAACGAAAATGATTACAAATCTCCATATTGAAGAATTCATCAAGCAGGCTCACCGCGTGGGCGATGCTGGTTTGACAGTTTGTAGCAGTGGTAACCTCTCTTGGCGTATTGGCGAGGAGGCACTCGTTTCAGGTACCGGTTCATGGGTTCCCACCATCCAGAAGGAGAAGGTTTCCCAGTGCGTTGTAGCTACCGGCGAGGTTCTCAACGGCGTTAAGCCCTCCATGGAGAGCGGCTTCCATCTGGGTGTGCTCCGCGAGCGTCCCGATGTAAACGTGGTACTGCACTTCCAGTCTCCCTATGCTACCGCAGTATCCTGCATGAAGAAGAAGCCCGAGAACTACAATGTAACCGCCGAGGTTCCCTGCCACGTTGGTCGCGAGATACCCGTTATCCCCTACCTCCGTCCCGGTTCTCCCGAGTTGGCCGCCGCCGTTGTAGAGGCAATGAAGGACCACAACTCCATCCTGCTCACCAACCACGGTCAGGTGGTATGTGGCAAGGACTTTGACCAAGCTTTCGAGCGTGCCATGTTCTTTGAGATGGCATGTCGCATCATCGTTCAGACAGGTGGCGATTATTCTGTGCTCACTCCCCAGGAGATTGAGGATCTGGACATCTACGTTCTGGGCAAGAAGACTCCCCTGCAGCAGTAATACATACCTATAGTGTATAACATTAACGGATAAACAAGCGAATGGGTATAGGCAGACAATGGTAACACAATCACACACACAAGCGTTACATCTCCTATACCCATACCTTATTTAATATATCAAGTAGCAAGAATGAGCAAAGTATATCTTGCCGCAGACTTCGGTGGCGGTAGTGGTCGCGTTATAGCCGGTTGGCTCCAGGATGGCAAGCTCGTCATGGAGGAGGTTCACCGTTTCGGCAACCGTCAGGTTCGCCTTGGCAACCATGTCCATTGGGATTTTCCTGCCCTGTTCGAGGACATGAAAGTAGGACTGAAGAAAGCGGCCGCAAAGGGTTACGAGGTTGAAAGTATTGGTGTAGACACCTGGGGTGTGGACTTCGGTTTGATTGACCGCGACGGCCAGCTTATTGGCAATCCCGTATGCTATCGCGATGCTCGCACCGCCGGCATGACCGAGAAACTCTTTGAGACACTCTCCCCCACAGAGCACTATGCCACCACCGGCATTCAGGTGATGGAGATAAACACTCTGGCACAGTTGCTCAGCATCAAGGGCACTGCCCAGCTCGAGTCAGCAGAGCACCTTCTGTTCATGCCCGACCTGTTCAGCTATTTCCTCACCGGAAAGGCCAACAACGAGTATTGCATAGCCTCCACCTCCGAACTCCTTGATGCCAAGGGCAGAGAGTGGTCGTGGGAAACCATCGAGGCTTTGGGATTGCCCAAGAAGATATTTGGCGAAATAGTAATGCCCGGTAGCGTTCGCGGTTCACTTCGCGACGATATTGCCGAGGAGACTGGTCTTGGTCAGATAAAGGTTATTGCCGTAGGTTCGCACGACACAGCCTCTGCCGTAGCCGCCGTACCTGCCATCGAGGGCGATGGTGCCATGGCCTTCCTCAGTTCCGGCACATGGTCTTTGCTTGGTTTCGAATTGCCCGAGCCCATCCTCACCGAAGAAGCCCGCAAGGCCGAGTTCACCAACGAGGGCGGTGTGGGTGGCCGTATCCGCTTCTTGCAGAACATCACAGGTCTTTGGATTATGCAACGCCTCATGGCAGAGTGGAAGGAGCGTGGCGAGGAGCAGAGCTTTGGCGTGATACTCCCCGCTGCCGAGAAGGCACAGATCTCCAGCATCATCCCCGTGGCAGATGCAGCCTTCATGAATCCTGCATCCATGGAAAAGGCCATCTGCGACTATTGCGCACAGAGCGGACAACAGGTACCACAAACCAAGGCCGAGATGGTACGTTGCCTCCTCACCTCCCTGGCAACAAAGTACAAGGAGGCCATCGACGGAGTAAAGGACATCCTGCCCGAAATGCCCAAGCGCCTACACATCATCGGAGGCGGTTCGCAGAACGACCTCCTCAACCAGTTCACCGCCGATGCCCTGGGCATCCCCGTATGGGCAGGTCCCGTAGAGGCTACCGCCATGGGCAATATCCTGGTACAGGCCATGGCCTCTGGCGAGGTTGCCGACATGAGCGAACTTCGCGAAGTGGTACGCCGTAGCGTAACACCCCGAATCTTCGAACCAACGAATGACTAACGATTAACGAAAATCTCTGAATACTCTGATTACTCAGATTACTCGGAATACTCTGATTACTCCGATTACTCCGAAAAATCAGATTACTCCGAAAAACCTTTTACCCCTATGGAAAATCCCCAGAATGGTTATCCCGTACAAGAATACCACGGTCCTGTCAAGCGCTATTGCCAGACGCTGGACCTTCGCGACAATCCCGAACTCATAGCCGAGTATCGTCGCCGTCATAGCCAGGAACACATCTGGAAGGAAGTCCCCGAAGGCATTCGCCAGGTGGGCATCCTGGAGATGGAAATCTACCTGCTGGGCACACGTCTGTTCATGATAGTGGAGACCCCCATGGACTTTGACTGGGACACCGCCATGGCACGCCTTGGCACCCTTCCCCGTCAAGCCGAATGGGAGGACTACATGGCAGAGTTTCAGTTGGTAAAGGCCGGCATGTCCTCGGCAGAGAAGTGGCAACTGATGGAACGCATATTCCATCTCTATTAACCCCCACACACAGGCACACATGCCTGAAACCTAAACATCAACCATGAAAGAAAAACTTGTAGAAAAGAAGTATCTCATCACCTTCATCCTCATCACCTCGCTCTTTGCGCTCTGGGGTTTTGCCAACGATATCACCAATCCCATGGTGGCAGCATTCCAGACGGTGATGGAGCTCTCGGCCTTCGAGGCTTCTTGGGTACAGTGTGCCTTCTATGGTGGCTATGCCACTATGGCCCTGCCCGCAGCATTCTTCATCCGAAAGTTCAGTTACAAGAGCGGAATACTTTTAGGATTAGCGCTTTATGCCATCGGTGCATTCCTGTTCATACCGGCTGCATCCATGCAGAACTTCCTG
>JAFYVX010000002.1 GCA_017558255.1 Bacteroidaceae bacterium | reverse complement strand
GGTTGCAAGGTGGTGTGCCTCGACCAGCAGGGCAATCTTCTGCACAACGAGACCATCTTCCCCCACCCTCCTCGCAACGAGCGTATGGAGGCATTGGACACCTTGGAACGACTCATAGACAAGTACAAAATTGAGGCGGTGGCCATAGGCAATGGTACGGCTGGACGTGAAACCGAAGACCTTGTCAGGATGCTTCATCGCCCCGACCTTTCCGTCTTTCTCATCAGCGAGGATGGTGCCTCTGTCTACTCCGCCTCAAAAATAGCACGCGAGGAGTTTCCCGACCACGATGTCACCGTGCGTGGTGCCGTGAGCATCGGGCGTCGCCTTGCCGACCCACTTGCAGAACTGGTAAAGATAGATGCCAAGTCCATCGGTGTGGGACAATACCAGCACGATGTTGACCAGACGGAACTGAAGCATGCGCTGGACCTCACCGTGGAGCGTTGCGTGAACACCGTGGGCGTGAACCTCAATACCGCCAGCAAGCACCTGCTCACCTATGTCTCTGGTCTCGGTCCTGCCCTGGCACAGAACATAGTCACATATCGTGCGGAGAATGGTCCCTTTGCCTCACGTCAGGAGTTGCAACGTGTGCCTCGCCTCGGTGCCAAGGCCTTTGAGCAATGTGCCGGTTTCCTGCGCATAGCAGATGGCAAGAATCCATTGGACAATACCGCCGTGCACCCCGAGCGATACGAACTCGTGCGCCAGATGGCAAAGGATAGCGGATGCACGGTAGAGGAACTTATCTCCTCGCCCGAGAAACGCAAGAGCATCGACCTGCAACGCTATTGCTCCGACACCGTGGGCATGCCTACTCTGAACGACATCATGCAGGAACTCAGCAAACCAGGCCGCGACCCTCGTGGCGAGAACGAGGAATTCTCCTTCGACTCCACTTTGCACACAATAGACGACCTGCAGGAAGGTATGGTGCTCAATGGCATCGTCTCCAACATCACCAACTTCGGTTGCTTCGTCGACCTCGGCATCAAGGTGAAGGGACTTGTCCACATCTCCCAACTTGCCGACAAGTTCGTCAGCGATCCCATGACCGTGGTGCATCTTCAACAAAAGGTAAAGGTAAAGGTGATGGAAATAGACTATGCACGCAACCGCATAGCGCTTAGCATGAAGGGGTTGAATAATTAACGGTGAGCGATGAACGATGAGAGGTGAGAGGTGAGCGGTTTTCTCCTTTCCCCTTTCCCCTTTCTTTGTCCCCCTGAGACAGGTGGGACGAGCCCAAAGGGCGGAGGGGGTGGATTAAAAACCATTAACCTTTCTCATTTCTCCTTTCTCATAACCTTCAACGTTAACTTTTACTCTGTCATCTGTACTCTAATTCAAAGTTGCTCTTCACTATCTCGTGAACCAAACTTGCACCGCACACATCGTGAGTGTGCCAATCTGAGAGGCTGCCACCAACCTTGTCCTCGCCTGCAAAATCCATAAAGAGTATGCCAAGCGGCCTCTTTCCGCCACCCTGCACAGAGGATATGGCTTCCTGTACCAAAGGATGCAGCCATGCCGCATTGCGTTTGTATCCGGCCGTGGTGGCAATACCTTTAATGCCCAACAATGTAGAGGAATATCCGCTCAAAAAATTTATTGTCCACACTCCGGCAGGTGCCTCCTCTGCCAAAGTCAGATACCTCTTCACTGCTTTCAGTTTGGCATCTCGCTTATCCTTGTTGGTAGGGGCATAATAATCCTGCATCTGCAAGGGTGCGACGGTATTGTAGCGACAAGATCTTATCCGTGCCGAACAGGTCCCATCTGCGGAATGACTCCATCCACTGACAAATGCACCCTTGTCAGTTCCTTCATAGGCATTACGACTTATGAACAGTATTTTACCTCTTGCCTCACCAAGAGTCATATCCGGAGTGAAGAGTGCGGCCTTGTCGCCAAGTCGTGCTATAGCATTGCCCACCAACTTGGGCCACAAGGCATGCTCAGCATCATCCTGACTATCACCCTCCTCACGCAAAAGCACCACGGCCATTTCCCCCGGATAGGTATCAAGCATGGCACATATAGTATCAAGGGCTTGTGCAAACGACACCTTGGTACGGAGACTTCCGTGATACACATGAAGCGTAGTATCGCACACGGCTGGGCGAAGGTCAAAAGCCCTTACCCCGCTTTCCCATTGTCCTCTCAAACCAAGCGTCTGAGTGGTGCCAAGCAAGGGGAAGGAACGCATACCCTCACCCGTTGCGGCATCGTGAGCACCGGGTATGGACAATGCAGAAACGGGCAACGTGTCCTCCAACATCGTCATCCACGAGGATGCATCATACGATGGCGAGAAGACAGAGAGAAGACAACAGAAAAGAAGCGAAGTTAGAGTCATCCACTATTTCGTGCCGAAGATTCGGTCACCGGCATCGCCAAGACCGGGCAGGATGTAGTTCTTCTCGTTCAGGGTCTCATCAACCGAAGCGACATAGATATCAACATCAGGATGCTGTTCGGTAACCGCCTTCACACCCTGCGGAGAGGCCACAAGGCACATCATCTTGATATTGTCGAATCCGTCCTTCTTCAAACGACCTATGGCATCACATGCGCTTCCACCAGTGGCCAGCATTGGGTCGGTTAGGATAACCAGACGCTCCTTGTTAGCCGGCATCTTGTAGTAGTAGAACACAGGCTTGCAGGTTTCCTCATCGCGATAAAGACCAATGTGACCGATGCGTGCCGATGGGAGGAGCATTGTCAAACCATCCACCATACCCAATCCTGCTCTGAGGATAGGCACGATGACCACCTTCTTACCAGCCAACTTGGGAGCATTCATCTTCATTAGCGGAGTTTCTATCTCCTCATAGTCCAAGGGGAAATCGCGTGTGATTTCATATCCCATCAACATGGATATTTCCTGAAGCAACTGGCGGAACTTCATTGTGGAAGTCTCCTTGTTGCGCATGATACTCAGTTTGTGCAGAACCAATGGGTGGTCAATTATGTGTAAAGCCATATTTCTGTCAGTATTTTATTTGATTTTCCTCTGCAAAAATAATAAAAATAAACACATATCTGCCGTTCCTCTTTTCATCTTTTTCATAAAAGTATTGCTATTCTTGTAATTTTGGTTACTTTTGCAAAAATCATATTATCGAAAATCCTTATGAATACAGACAACAAACTCGGTCCTATCCAGAAAACCGTCGTTGGAGCGCAGTTCCTGTTCGTTGCCTTTGGCGCAACGGTTCTGGTTCCTCTTCTTGTTGGTCTCGACCCATCCGTAGCACTATTCACGGCAGGTGTCGGCACACTCATCTTCCATGCGGTGACAAAGGGCAAGGAGAAAGAAGTATAAGGAGAGGATTGCTCGTTGTCTGCCATCCACGGACCGAACATATCAGACGCAATACCTCAATATCATCCTCGGTGAACCCAACAAACGGTTCACCGAGTTTTTTTATGTCTTTTTAGCGCACACAACGACTATAAATTAAAGGTTTAACCCAAATCGGTCATTAGCATTATGATGATAATAGCCTTATTTTTGAACCTTTTCGTTAAGCCAATTGAGCGGACTCAACCGACGCAGGAGTGAGCGCAGAATCAAGTTTACTTGAATTAGGCCGAGCGACAAGGAGGAAAACTACAGTTAAACTCGTTTG
>JAFYVX010000045.1 GCA_017558255.1 Bacteroidaceae bacterium | reverse complement strand
GTACCGAGACATAAGGCGCCCTGCAGACCTGACTATTGCAGACTGCAAGGGATTGGCTGAGATTTTTCCTGACCTGAAAGGTTGCAAGCGAAATTACTCCACCATCGTGTGCAACACCCGGAAGGGAGAAATGGCCACAGCCAACTTGTCAAAGACAATGTATCTGCGTACCTATCGTCTGGATGATGTGATAAAATATAATCCTCTGTTTGCACACCAGACATGGTCCTCACAGAACAGGGACACCTTCTTCCGTGATTTCCTCGCTTCTCCTCTTGAAACGATACGCAAGAATACTCGTCCACTGCAAATCAAGAGAAACTCACTCCGCACCATTATAAAGAGTTATTTGCCCTTCTGGATGTTGCGATTGTTGTGCAAAAGATAACTGACGGATAGTATCTATAGATAACTTGGACCATCTGTTTGTTCAGACCACATGCTCTCTAAGGAATCTGATTTGTCTTAACAGATATGCCATGGCCAGTGAGGCGAGGAAGATTATTGCAGTGAATAGTGGCAGAGAAATCCAAGGGGATGCAACGTTGGATGGCATTATGTGGAGGAACTTGTAGGAGAGGTTGGTAAAGACGGTGTGAACCAGATATATGGCAAAGCAATATACGCGTAGATTGTTGGCAATGCTCCAGTTCAGGTCCATACGCTTGAAGAGGAGGAATATACTTGCTGCTCCGAAGGCACGGGTTATGTCGTGATATTGAAGTATTTTCTGACTAAAGGCAAATCCACCCGTCTCTAATGTTGCGATGATCAGGATGTATCCGACGACCATCATGCCGCAATGTGTGCGTGAGAGTCGTAGAGTTTCAATGTGAGCAAGGTAGTATCCGAGGATATAGTAGAAAATGAAGGGCGTTCCTAATGTCAGGTAATTCTGCAGTTGTATGCCGTATGTCTGTAGTGATGGTACTATGATCGTTAGCACGAACAGAACAGCCAATGTGTATTCAATCTCCCTTTTGGACGAGTTTACGATGAATGTTCTGATAAGGGGAGTGAGCAGATACAGGCATATCAGCATATACATGTACCACATGTGTATCCACGAATGTCCTCTGACAAAATTGTATAGTCCCACCCATAGAGACTCTTTGGTGATGAATGCTTCCGATAGGCACATTGGTAGAGCGAAACACAGCAGTACAAGCAGGATGCGCTTACAGTATTTGTTCAGTATGGTCTGTATGGTGACATTTCTTTTCGGGTCAAGAAAGAAACATCCGGAAATCATGGCAAAGAGCGGTACGGCAAAAACACCAATGTGCTTGAGCAGACCATAGGCATATTCTTCATCTGCAGGAATGTTTGATTCACCCACGGAGCATGTGTGAATCAGTATTATCATAATGGTTGCTACTAACCGTAGGATGTTTATGTACGGCATATCTTATCGTCTGTTTGCTTTTTTTACTCCAGGACAGCACTTTTTATTGCATCAAGCCATCCGTGTCCGAACTCCGTGTCTGGTTCCACATAGTTGCCTTCACCCCATTCGTTCCACGATTTGAGAAACAATATACGGTGTTGCTCCGGCTTGTGCTCTATCACACTGATGGCGTGCTCTATGTGCTTGCGGAAGTTCTCCGGGGTAGCATTGACATATATGCCGTCATAGCTGTTCACACGAGGTGTGCGGTCCCATTGGGGCATTATAGTGGGATAGACGCGTTCCCATCTGTCTTCTGGCGCGAAGAATCCTTTGACGGTCTTAAGATAGTTGTATTTGTTCACCATTGGTACTCCTGCCTTGCGCAGGATGGTCTTTGCGAGGTCGAGATACATGTTGGTGGAGAGCATTTCGCCACGGCGCTTACCTACGGAGTTCACTGCATCGAATCCCATGTCGAGTATGTCCTGATAGAGGTCGGCAGAACTTTGCAGATTTGGCGCACTAAATCCGAACTTGTTCTTGTCGCTCTTTCTGTTGGTGAGTGTGTTGGGTGTCATGCCGATGAGGTATAGTCCGGGGAGACCGTGTTCTATGGCAAGCCTTCGCCATGTCTTGATCCATTGCTTCACCTTGGGATGGTGCATAGGTTCGTAGAGAACGAAGATGGGTTTTCCGTCCATGCGCATATACCTCTTGTCCTTGAATGCGGGGAGTAGGTGCATGAAGTGGTTGATGTCGTCATGTTCGCCAGGGTAGACCTGCTCCATTAGCATGGAGTTGGGTTGGAGGTTGGACTTGCGGTTCCAGGTCTTGTTACTCCACGAGTGGTTGGCCCAGCATAGGCAGAAGGGGAAGTCGGGTTTGCCGCTCTGTATCACTTCGTTGAACGGACGTTCCAGAAGCTGCTTGCCTCCGAACCAGTAGTGATAATAGCAGAATCCTTCAATGCCAGCCTCTTTGGCAAGTTCTGCCTGTTGTATTCGTGTCTCTTCTAATCTGAGATCATAGAAACCGAGGTCTGCGGGGATACGAGGTTGCAGGTGTCCGCGGAAGAGTGGTTTGGCCTTGGCAACGTTTGTCCACTCTGTGAAGCCGGGGCCCCACCAGAGGTCGTTTTCCGGAATGGGATGGAACTGAGGAAGGTATAGTGCTATAATTCTTGCTTTCATGCTTGTCTTGTTGTTTGCTTGTGTTGTGATTGGTAGATCTGTTTCAACTTACGGATTCGTTTCTTTGCCTTCATCCAGTCTCTCATCTTGTATGTAAGGAAGGCAAGGGTGAATGATTGGCGTGGTGAGAGGAATTTCTGTAGTGTTTCTCCGAGCCTTATGTGGAATGCCAGTTTCAGATGCATCCAGTATGAGTAGTCTTTCAGCACCTGGCATAGTAGATGTCCAGCTTTCCATGAACTGGAGGTTTCGTGGTGGAAACGTATTATGAAGATGGCTCCGTCGTAGAGTGCATCAGCATACTTGCCTTTCTTCCCCTCTTTCAGTATCATTGTCCATTTGCGGGTGAGATACACATGGCTGTTCAGGTGTCTCTCCTTCTTGTACATTTCCTTGACGATGGATGTGTTGTTCCTGTTTTTGTCAGGTATCCTGTAGTAGAAGTTGGGACATTCTGTGGCATAACCGTATCGCATTCCAGAGAGGAGTGCTGAGAGGTTGAAGTCGGAGTCCTGGAAGGAGTGCAATTGTACATCCCATTTGATGGACTTCTGCTCAAGTGAGGAGCGTCGGTATATGTTGTTCCAGACAACGAATGGCAGACGTCTGGAAATGATAGCCTCGATGTCGTCGCCGTAGACAGGATAGCCGTAGTTGTTGCACCAGTCTGTCTCGTGCAGTCCGTTGTGGTCCATTGATGCAGATGGAAATACCATGAAGTCAAGTTCGGGGTGCAGTTCCATGGCATCTACGCGTCTGGCAAGGCACTCGGAGGTGATGTAGTCATCAGAGTCAAAGAAGATGATGTACTTTCCGGTGGCAAGTGTGATGCCGAGGTTGCGGCAGGTTTGTGCTCCTTTAGGCTCCTCTTTGCGAGGATGCAACTTTATCCTGCTGTCTGCCTGTGAGTAGGATTGCAGAAGCGAGATGGTCTCTTTTTCTGAACCGTCGTCCACGATGATTAGTTCCCAGGCGGAGAAGGTGCTGGCAATGATGGAGTCTACCATAACCTTTAGCTCTTCGGGCCGGTTATAGCTTGGCATGATTATGGACAGAACGGTATTTGTCATCTTTTAGGGGTATATGTTATAGTTTTCCGTTTTTTACCTTTTTAAGGATATGTCTCCAGCGTTCTTTCCACATTTCAAGCGAGAAGCTTGCCTTTGCTGTTTCGTATGCGTTCTTTTGCAAGGAGGTCTTTAATATGGGGTCCTCGATAAGCAACTTGATGGCTTGATAGAGAGACTCTTCGTCGGGATTTATCATCAACCCGTTGTAGTGGTCAAGTACTATGTTGGTCATGCCACCAACATTGGTGCACACTACGGCACAGCCGGAGGCCATAGCCTCGAGCAAGGAGAGCGAGGTACCTTCTGAACCTATGGTGGGGATGATGGCAATGTCCTTGTCTTGGTGGATTTGCAGACTTTCGTTGCTGGCAAATCTTATGAAGTGCACATTGCTGTGTGAGTCGAGGTGTTCGTGCATGTATGGGGCATCTGGTCCATCACCGGCAATGGTTATGTCAATGTGAGGATATTCCTCTAAAATCCTACTTATGGCATTGGTGAAGATTCTGGTGCCTCGGTGGATGAAGAAGCGTCTGGCAAAGATTATCCGCAATGGTCCACTCTCTGCCTTGGTGGGACAAGTATCAGGTATGTGACTGAAATTAGGCACCACGAAGTGTCGGATGCCAGTGTTGATGCATACTGCTCTGTGCCAGTTTACAAAGTTGTGGTCCACGCATACCAGTGTATCAGCCTTGGTGACACGTTGCACAGTGTTCCACGATGTTTGTAGGCGTCGTAAGATTTTCTTCAGATACTCAAGTCTGCTCATTGGCTCCTTGTCCTCCACATCCCAGAAGATGCCGTGCTGGATGGCAATGGTGGGGCAGGAGACACGCCTGGTGATACAGGTCTCGCATCCATAAATCAATATATCCTTTGAAGCATCTATGTATGGTAGCGCATTATTAACAAGATGCCTGGCAACTGCGCTTCCCCAGGTCTCCTTAGTGTATGTTATGCCGTGGATGTCTACACCGTCCTTCTGTATGCGGAAGTCATGGTCGGAGCGTTGGTATATGCTAATTTTGTATCCCAACTCTGATATGACAGGCATGAGGTTGGTGATGTAGGTCTGTATTCCGCCAATTGACATTGCCTTGCCATCTGGGGTGAGGTAGTTATAATATATAATGTGTGCTGTCATTGTGTTTTCTCGCTTATTCCTTTTTCAGGCAATGGTGCGTTTGACTGCCTGTGCTTGATCAGCACAGTGGTGCAGAATCCGAGCAATGCAAAATATAGTCCTTCGCTTATGTATGTGCTGCTGAAATTATATTTTAGCAAGGTGCATGAGGCCAACAGCAACATGAATCCTCGCTCAAGTTTACTGCTGCATACAATATATGCCTTGAGCATTATGTACGACAATATGATCAGAATAATACTGCCAAGCATGTAACCGAAACTGAAGATGAAATCCAGAATGTAGTCGTGAGGATATTTCATACCGAAACGGCTGCATCCAAAAAGTCCATACCCCCAAAAAGTATCGGGTCGGTCCAGATATTCGTACAGTTTCATCTTGATAAAGCCTCTGCCAGTGTCGTGAAACAGACCTCCACCCAGCATGCGTTCAACGATGCGTGTGCTCATGTCCAGTGAGGAGAGGATTTTCTGCAGGAACAGCAATATTGTCTGTGGAAACAGGACAACTATACCTCCAAGACAGATAAGGATGGACTTTATTATGAAGGAGAACCTGAACTTGGTGTAGAAAAAGAAGTAGACAAGGCAGAATGCTCCAAGGCAGCCTAATGGTCCTCTTGTTCCGTATGCTATTATCAGAAAGAATCCTAAAATGCCAAGCAGTATTTTCCAGACACTTACCAGTCTTATGCCTTGCCAGAACATGAACATGACGTGCGGAAGCAGTCGGTATGCCTGATACATGTAGTATTCTCCTGCCATGCGCTCCGCCATTTTTGCCGGATTGCGCATGTAGATCAAGAAATAGAAGGCATCAAGCACAATGCATAGCGTAGAGATTGCCGTCATTGGCGCGATGTATTGCTTGATGTCAAGAGTTCGTCCTATTATGAAAAATGGTATTGCCAGACATAGGGTGGGAAACATATTCTCAATGAGGGCATCGTAGTTGTTGTAGTATATCCCTATGTGCAGTGTGTATATGCATAGGCATCCGAACAGAAACAGCCAGTCTATTGTTGCCATCCTGTTTATGACAGAGGGTAGTGCCGCTATGACAATGCATGTTACAACTACGGCCTCTGTTTCAAGTTGGTAATTGCCTATGATAGGAAGCATACCAACAAATCCGCGCATATATGCCAATAACATACTACCCCATGCAAGGAAGATGAGGAGATGGAAGAAAACTTCAGAGGTCAGTATGTATTTCTTGACAAATGCCATCATGCATTCAGTGTAGTACGGATAGGATTGTTATAGTGAGGTATATGCTTTGGTAAAGACAATATCAGATGTGTCAGTCTTCCTTGCTGTCAGTTCCTTTGCTCTTTGCACTAAAGAATACAATAGTACTGTAAAGCTCGTCTTTGAGTATTCTGGCAGAGGTGATGATTGTTGCAAGCATCAGCATACCCAGACAGAAGAGCACGCGTTTGGGCGCAGAAGGCTTGATGGGTACGCTTGCACTCTGCAATGTCGTGAAGACGGGGGTATCCTCCTGTAACTTGGTCTTGTGCTTTTCTACCTGAGTGATCATGGTCTGGTAGATTGACAGAGCCATAGACACCTCTCTCTCCAAGTCATCTCGTTTTGATAGGGTGGCTTGTTGTGTGATGTTCTTATGAGTGTCGCAGAAGGCACTGTATTCATCCTGTGCCTTTTTGTAGTTAATCTGTGCTTCCTGTGCAAGTTTCTCATAATACTCAACGTCTACTCTGGCCTTGCTGGTACGGTAGCTTGTGATGAAGGTCTTCAGGCGCTCGCATACGGAATCGGTCAGGTTGGCTGCTACCAGGGGGTCTTGTGCATTTACCTTTAGTGAGATGACGTTTGTCAGAGGGTCAACTGTACAGATGATGTTCGACTTAAGTCTTTCTACGATATAGAATTGCTGCTCTGTCAGACGGGAGGGGTCTATTTTACCTCCATTTCCTCGCTGATTCTTGTCTGCAAATATAGCCTTGATTTTGCGTTTTGCCCACAGAAAAGGTTTCTTGTAGATGGAAGCCTTCTGGTGTTTATGCAGATACGTATACAGGTCGGTGGATATTTCCCCATCCAAGGTCTGGATATGAACACCGAGAAGGTCTACGATGAAGTCGTTGGAGGAAATGAGTTCGGGGTAGAGGGTTGGGTAGATGGCATCTACCGATGATGCTCCTCCGAGATTAAAGCCAAATGCAGATGCAATTGACGAAAGACCTCCTGCATTATCTGTATTGCCAACTTCTGGTGCCAACAGGGTGCTTGCTGTATATTTGCGCGGTTCAGGTAGGATATATGCAGCAGATATGATGAATGTGAGAATCCAAACCTTTAAAAAAAGGTATTTCTTGCTCCAAAGCTTAATAAAGATGTTTTTGCCTGGAATAGTATTGTTATTCGTGCTCATGACTGTACGGATGTGCTTATTTTATTGCATTCAGCAGTGCTACGATTACACTGGCCAGTGCTGCTATGCCGGAACCGATGCCAATGATTTCTGTTGTGGTGAGTTTTTTCTTGGCATTCTTCTGCGGAACGACAATCTCCATGCCTGGTTCAATGGACTTCACGGAATTGCTTCCCAGTTTGACAACCGAACCGTTGGCGTTTATGCCATATACCTTTCTCTTGGATGCATTGCTGCTGTAGCCACCGGCATGCTGGATGTAATATGCCAAGTTACGTCCCTTCTCATAGCTCATGCTCACGGGATACATCACTTCACCGCTGATTTTGATGATGTTGGTGTATTCGGGAACAATGAGGGCATCGCCTTCGCGCAACAGGATGTCGTCATGCGAACCAGGTTTTGCGAGGGCCTTTTCCAGATTTATGGCAACAGGGAAGGTGTTTGCGGTGCTGGTCTTTAGCGAAAGGAGCGAGTCGGCTATCTGCATGTTCATGTCCTTGCCTTCTTTCAGACCATCTTCGTACAGAAGAATCTGTGCCTTCAGGTTGGCCTGGTCTCTTTTCTCCAATTCTTCCTGGGTCATCAGGCGTATGAGCTTGGCTCCCTTGATGTACGCCATGTCGGTAAGTCCTCCACAGGCTTTCACCAGGTCGGAGAGCCTATAGTCCTTGTTGGTGATGGAGTATTGTCCTTCAAAGTGAACCTCTCCTTCCACGGTTACGTTTTTCTGCTCATTATAGGACGGACTCTTTCGTACAACAACGATGTCATATGGTTGCAGGTAGAAGGTGGTGTCCTGCTGGATGGAGAATCCCTCGTTCAGGGAGAAACTGAAACTCAGGGCACTTACGGTACCTTCTTTGGGCGTTCTGTTGTCACGTATGCGACGGAAAATGTCCACGCGTGCCAGAGAGCCTGCTTCTGTCAAACCACCCGTCTGGAGGATAATGTCCTGGATTGTGGTGTTGTCTGCATAAGGGTATTGGCCGGGATAAACCACCTCGCCCTTTACGTCAATGATTCTCTCTCCAAGCATGTCGGATTTTGCAGGGATAAAGAGCATGTCGTTGTTGTGCAGGGGTATGTCGCTTGTCGTGCCGGCAAGTATACCGTGTATGTCCACGCTTATCATGCGCAGGGTCAGGTCCTCGTTTTCTCTATGCATTATGGCTCTGCCTTCATACACGTCCTCGCTCAGACCGTCTGCTGCCAACAGTAGGGTGCGGACAGAATTTATGTCCTTGCCGATTTCATAGACACCCTCATGTTTTACGGCGCCCCTTACTTCCGCCTTGTTGCTGAATCTTGCACGGATACTGTCAATCTCAACCATATCTTCGTCAGATAGGGTGAAGGTGCCCATACGGAATTCGTCTATGGTGTGTACGCTGTATTCGTCACCGGATTTACGTGTAACACGAAGTTTCTTGGTGTATGCATTGCCGTTGAAGGAACCTGCATACCTTATGAGGTCTGCCACGGTCTCGCTCCTTTTCATTTCATACCACATGGGTCGTTTCACGTTGCCCTTTACTTGTACCAGGCAGTCGTAGGCACCCACTACTATTACATCGTTGTCTTCCAACCTGATGTCACCCTTTGTGTTTCCGTTCAGGATGTAGTCATACACGTCGATTGTGCTGACTAACTTGCCTCCGCGGTACACCTTGATGTCGCGCAAGGTACCGATCTTGCTTATGCCTCCTGCCATGTACAGTGCATTGAAGGCGGTGGAGAAACTGCTCAGGGTGTATGTGCCTGGTGTTACCACTTCGCCCATAACCTGAACCTGTACGCTACGGGCTTCTGTCAGGGAGAGGTTTATCTCGCAATCATTGTAGAATTGTCCCAGTTTGCCGTTGAGCAGTTTGTTGGCATTGGTAACGGTAAGGCCGGAAATCTTTATCGGTCCAACACCGTCGATAACAACTTGTCCGTCGGCATTTACTTCAGTTTCAATGCTTTCCTGACTGGCCCCCCAGATATTTATTGTCATCAGGTCGCCGGTTCCGATGATATAGTTGGCAGGAGTGGCTATGTTTATGGGTGCCTGGAAACTCAGGTTCTCGGAATTGAAGATGTTTCTGCCGAATACCTGTCTCTGCTCTTCCTCGGATATGCCAATGATATCATCGGTGCTTTCGCCCATCAGTTCGCTTTCGTCCTGTTCCAATCCTAACTCCTGGGCGCGATTCTCGGCGGCATCTATTAGAAGTTCGTCGCCTCCAGCATTTCCCTTCTTGCTTTTTTTTGGGGTGCTTTTCTGGGATTTGCTGTCCTTTTTGGAAGTCTTTCCTGCCTCCTCACGGAGTTTTTCCGCCTTTTTGCGAACGCGTTGCAACTGGGTGGTCGTAACGCCCTTTTTCAATAGTTCGGCGGCCATCTTCTGTTGCGATGTGCCCTTCTGTGTTTCCGTAACCAGGTACTTCAGCACCTGATCGTCTGTCATTGATGATTGTGCCATCGCGCTCATGCTGATGAGTAGGATGGTGGCAAAGGCAATGAGTTTGTTTTTCATATCTTTGTTTTGTTCTTGTTTTCTTGGTTAGGGTAGGGCTTTGTGTTGTGTTCCCTTGGTATAGAACGCTGGCCGCTCCGTATATATTGCCCTTTAGGGTCAATATCATGGCAAAGATAGGAAAAATGGTTGAAAAGTCATTGCATATTTGCAATTTGTATGTGTCAGTGTGTGGCGGAGTGGTGATTTCTTTATATAAATTTGTTTTTTCGCTTACTTATTCGTACCTTTGTCCCTGCAAATGACATTGGGGCTGACATGGATTTGACAGCAGGATGAGATGTCATGTAAGCACGCAGAGAGTTGTTGGCCGCTCTCTATAATATCTGACCTTCAAGAATTTATCTGGCGAAAACACTTACGCTCTCGCTGCCTAATCGAAG
>JAFYVX010000044.1 GCA_017558255.1 Bacteroidaceae bacterium | reverse complement strand
TGTCGGGGTTCCACCTCTTCCCATTCCGAACAGAGAAGTTAAGCCCGTCCGCGCCGATGGTACTGCACACCCGTGGGAGAGTAGGTAGCCGCCGTTTTTCAGAAGAAGAGACCTTGCAAGCAATAGTTTGCAAGGTCTCTCTGCATTTACTGACTCTCCCCCGGCCCCTCTGCAGGAGAGGGGAGTAGATACTATTGGGAGCGGATGAGCAGTGAACTATTTCGAGCGGAATACTGATTTGCGAAGCTTGATGAGCATAATTTGGGTAAACTTACTTAAGTGAATATTCTTTGTATTTGCTTGTTACACTAATAATTCTTAAAATATTTGAAAGCGATTTAAATTAGTTGTGTGGTAGGGGAAAATATTCTATTTTTGCAAATGAAAATGATACAACCAAGGATAGACGATTCAACTCAGGAGGATAGACGCTTGTATGTGCAAGAATGCTGGAGGTGTCTGCATGATTGTGAAGCATGTGGCAAATGTCGTTTTCTCCGAGGCAGAGATCCAGATACGCTCTTTGCCGACTATATTGCTGGGAAACGCTCTTACATGGATATCACTTTAGAGATAAGGAACAACAATTATTAATTATACACTAACAAATTAAAATTAAAAAGATTATGGAAACAAAGGATAAAGTTTTGGCCGTAATGAAGGAGGCTGGTGCACCATTGAATGCTGGTAAGATTGCTGAGTTGAGCGGACTTGACCGCAAGGACGTAGACAAGGCCATGAAGCAGTTGAAGGAGGAGGGTGCTATCGTCTCACCTGTACGTTGCAAGTGGGTTCCAGCTCAGTAATTTTCAAACTTACATATAACAACATTAGGCCCCGATGATGAGTTGGGGCCTAATGTGTATGGTGATGTATGCATGTGACGAAAAGCGAATTATTTCTCCATCTGTGCATTGGCATTTAGCATAGCCATGTATTCGTCGTAGGGAATGTGCCGACCTCCCATGGATAGGAGGTGAGGGGTCTCGAACTGACAATCTATGAAGGAATAGTTTTTCTTCTCGAGATGACGTGCCAGATGTATGAGTGCCAGTTTTGATGCACTTGGGACCAGGGAAAACATGCTCTCGCCAAAGAAGGCTCCGTTGAGATCTATGCCATATAGACCACCAACGAGACGGTGGGATTTGAGATTTTCGTTTTCCGTTTTGCTAACCTCCCACACCTCTACGCTATGTGCTATGCCCATTTTGTGCAATCGGGTGTAGGATTTGATCATCTGCGGACCGAGCCATGCTCCCATGTCAGTGTTGCGGGAATCGGCTTTGGAACAACCGTTGATGACACCTTCAAAGTCGTGGTCCATGGTGATGAGGTACTTGTCCTGGCGCATGAGTTGTTTCATGGAGTGGCTTATGTGTATCTCCTTGGGGAAGATGACAAAGCGTTCCATGGGACAATACCAGTGGGGCTCGTTGTACAACTGATAGGCAAACCAAGGAAAAATACCATGACTATATGCCAGTAGCAGACGGTTGATGGAGAGGTCACCGCCTACGGCCAGAAGTCCATCTGGTTCTCCATATTTGGGGTTGGGAAACCATAGTCCCTCATCTAATTGATAGATTGGCATCTTTCAGTTCTATAGTGATATCGCCTCCACCTTGAAGGTTTCCGAATAGAATTTCCTTCATAAGGAGAGGTTTGATTCGTTGTGATATGACGCGGTCCATCTCACGTGCTCCATATTCTGGGGTGAATCCCTCGTGAAGGAGGAAGTCGAAGGCCTCGGGGGTAAGAGTGAGGTGGACATTTTTGATCACGAGCTTTTCGTGGAGCTGACGTAGTTTCTTCTCGAGAATGAGGCGTGCCATGTGCATGTCCATGTCGTGGAAGACGACGGTGGAGGATAGACGGTTCAAGAATTCGGGCTTAAAGGTCTTCTTCACCTGCTTGATCATGGTTTCGCCACGACTGACGCTTCCCCCGAATCCCACCATCACCTGCGACGCTTGCGAGGCACCGGCGTTGGATGTCATTATGAGCACCACACCACGGAAGTCGGCATGCCGCCCCTTGTTGTCGGTCAGGCGGGCATAGTCCATCACCTGAAGCAGGATGTTGTATATGTCCGGATGAGCCTTCTCTATCTCGTCGAGCAGAAGCACACAGTTGGGCGTTTTGCGTATGGCATCGGTGAGCAGACCACCGTCTTCATATCCCACGTATCCGGCAGGCGAACCTATGAGTTTTGCCACGGTGTGTTTCTCGGTGTATTCGCTCATGTCGAAGCGCACAAGTTCCAACCCCATCTCTTTTGCCAGCACCTTGGCTATCTCCGTCTTGCCCACACCGGTGGGACCAACGAAGAGCAGTGATGCAAGGGGTTTGTTGTCATCGAGCAGGCCGGCCTTGGACATCTGTACTGCCTGTACCACCTCCAGTACGGCATGATCCTGACCATAGATTTGCGAGAGCATGCGGTGGTGCAGGTTCTGGAGTAGGGTGTTGTCGTTGTCGTAGTTTTCGGAGAGCGACTCTATCTTGCACATTTTGGCGAGGACCAGAGAGATGTGCTCCTTGTCTATCTCCCCCTCCTTGCACATGGCCTGCATGGCGGCACCTGCCTCATCTATGAGATCTATGGCCTTGTCGGGCAGCGAGCGTTCGTGGATGTGCTTGGCACTGCCCTCCACTGCATAGCGCAGGGCCTCGTCGGTATAGCACACGCCATGGAATTCCTCGTAGCGTGGACGGAGTTGCATGACTATGTTGATGGTTTCCTCTATGCTTGGCTCCTCGATGTCTATCTGCTGGAAGCGGCGTGTGAGTCCCTTGGAGCGCGAGAAGTACTTGTTGTACTCCTCGTAGGTGGTGGCACCGATGAAGCGAATGGAACCGGTTTCCAGGTAGGGCTTTAGCATGTTGGATGCATCCATGGCACTTTCGCCAACGGCACCCGCGCCAACGAGGGTGTGTATCTCGTCTATGTAGACGATGTTGCCGTCTCCCTCCTGCGCTATGCCGTCCATTATCTGCTTGATGCGGTTTTCCATCTCGCCACGGTATTGTGTGCCTGCCAGCAGGGTGCCAAGGTCCAGTTGGTATATCTTGCTCCCCTGTAATCGGGCAGGGACCTTTCCCTCCTGTATCTTCCTGGCCAGTCCCCATACAAGAGCCGTCTTGCCCACGCCAGGTTCGCCTATGTGCAGGGCGTTGTTCTTGTCGCAACGGCACAGCACCTGTATGGTACGCTCCAGTTCCGCCTCACGGCCTATGAGAGGGTTGCGCTCCATGCACAGGTCGTTCATGCATGTTACGAGTGATTTCCATTCCGATAGGGCGCGTTGCTTTTTCTCCTTCTCCAGTTGTGCATCGTAGTCGTAGATGCTGAGGAGTTTGGTGAGGAAATGTGTTTCTTTCCCGTTGAGCGCCTTTTTGAGTAGATATGCTGCCCACGACTCTTCCTGCTCCAGCATGGCCTTAGCCAGATGCGGTATGTCTATGGCCTCGGCGCTGCTATACACTACCTGCTCCCAGCTCCTTTCTATCAACTGGTTCATCTGTATGGAGAATTCCGGATTGTAGTCTATCTCGTCGGGGACGCACTCTATCCCCACGAGATGGCTTTCTATATCCATGATGAAGGTGCTGGCATCGTAGAAAATGTTCAGTATGTGGTAGAAGTTCTCGTCCTCCACCATGAGAGCGTACAGAAGTTGCTCGGGGGTTACAAATTCGTGGCGGTAGTCGTAGGTGTTTTGTATGGCGGCACTTATGACCCGCACCGCTTTCTTGGATTGCTTTATGTTGGGCATGTGATGTGAGGGATTAGTCTTCTTCTTCAACGGTGAGTCGCAGGGGAAAGTTGTTCTCTCTGGCCAGGGATGTGGCCTTGTGCACCTTGGAATGAGCTATGTCGTAGGTGTATATGCCCACGGTGCTCTTGCCCTCGTTGTGTACTTGTAGCATGAGCGTTTCGGCTCTGTCGTCGGAGTAGAAGAAGACCTGTTTCAGTATCAGCACAACAAATTCCATGGTGGTGAAGTCGTCGTTGTGAATTACCACCTTGTATCTTCGAGGTTCCCTCAGATTGATGTCTTGTCGTTCTTTTACGTTTGCGCTTTCTTGTGGCATGTTTTTGTCAAAATTGCAATTCTCCAGGAAGGATATAGGACTCTCGGTTGGCACCTCTTGGGATTACCTCCATTCTCCTGTCTTGAAATTCAGTTCAAAGGAGTCGCGGTATTGGAAATTGCAGCTTGTGTCCGTGAAGGTGACGGGGAAGATGATGGTCTTGCTTTGTGCCAGATTGGGGTCTTTCCATCGGTCACCAACGTATAGGTAGGTGGTGTCCTTCGTTCCCTTCACCTCCAGAATGGCGGCAGGTTGGGTGCGGAAAGCCTTGTTGTCGCCGATGTTTTCAAGAGGACTCCATCCATCTTTCAGATTATCGCTCCAGGAAAGTTTGCACTGGTTCGGTGCCCATCCCGTACACGCCGAGGAGAACATGAAGTAGCGATGCCCCAACTTGACGATAGCGGGTGCTTCGCGTCTCTGCCATGGAAAGAGCTGTGTGTGCTCCACCACCGACAGGTAGTCGTCCGAAAGGCGGAAGAGTCCAAGATGTTGGTTCTCTTCGGTAGTAGAGATGAAGTATGCAGTGTCGTCGGTGTCAACAAAAACATTGCAGTCTCTGCTCTTTATACCTAACGGGCGACCGCTCCATTCGAGACGATAGGTGCCGTCTATCTTGTCGCAGGAGAAGCACGCCGCCTCCGAGGCAGAGTAATTGCTCGACTCCCAATGGCACCACACTACAAAGCGTTTGATCTTCTTGTTGTAGAGCAGTTTGGCACGTTCTATCATGCGGCTTGTGCCAAGGTCGGGACTGGTTACACCGTTCTCTATGATCTTCTTCTCGAAGTTCCAATTCTGCAGGTCCTTGCTGCTATACAGATTCACGTCGGGGCGCCATTCTCGACCACGGTCTTCTCCTACCATGTACCAGGTGTCGCCAATGCGGAGGAATCCCGGAGCATGAGCCTGCACGGTGTCTCCATCTGCCGTCAGCCATAGGTTGCCGTTTGTCACTCGCACCCAATCCTTGTCGGAAGTGGTGCCACTTTTATATGCAGAGCAACTTGCCAAAGCGCAAGCACCCAGGACAATAAGGATGTTAAGTAATCTTTTCATAGCAAATGACGATAACGAAGACGATGACGGAGACGTTGACGATAACTACTTGCTTCTCCGCGCGTGGCAATAATGTTTCCGCTCACTTTGCCCCCCTCCGAGACAGGCAGAGACAGGGGCGACGAGGAACGAAGCGACGGAGGGGGCTAAACGTTAATCGCTCATCCGTTCACCGCTCACCGTTTATCCGCAATGGAAATATTTCTCCACCAGTTTCAGCATCTCCTCCTGGTTGCCGTTGATGTCGGCGCGGAGGGTCTTGTCGCCGTATGAGCGCAGACGTTTGATTATTCCGTCTATCATGGCAGGACTGAACACGTTGTACTGCTCAAACACGCTACGCTGTTTTTCCAGACAATCGGCACTTGCCTCGCAACTGTCGGGCAGCTGGGCCAGGTTCTTCAGCTTGTCCTCGTTCTCCTTCTGGTGTATGTTCACGTTCACGTAGGTCTTCTCGGCAATCTCCAGTGCGTTTTCCAACTCAAAACCATGACGGCATGCCACGCAAAGGCCAGCTATCAGCTGGTAGATGTCGGCAGAACCGTCCGGTGAACGCATCTCCACCGTCTGCTTCTGGCTTGTATCGTAGTTGCTTTCGCTTTCCAAAGGGTTGGCAATCTTGCACATGTCGCTCTTTGCTGCCCAGCCAAGAGGTACGCGCACCAGAACGGAACGGTTGCGGTCGCCCCAGCAGATGTTTGTGGGAGCTTCCTGATGAGGTACCAGACGGAAATACGAAGTGGGGTTGGTATTGCCGAAGGCAGTTATTGAAGGCGCCAGTTCCATCATGCCAGCAATGGCACGGCGAGCTGTGGCGGATAGCACACCACCGTCCAGCATCTGGTTCTGTCCGTCCTTTACAATACGCATGTGAACGTGCAAACCCGAACCAGCCTTTCCGGCGGTAATCTTGGGAGCGAAGGTAATGTCGTAGCCCAGTTCGTATGCCAGGTTGCGGATAATCCACTTGGCTATCATCAACTGGTCGGCTGCATCCTCGGCGCGTACGGGCAGAAACTCTATCTCGTTCTGTTCGTAGATCATGCCGTCAATGGTGAAGTTGCCCACCTCCGAGTGGCCGTACTTTATCTGACCGCCAGCCTGTGCAATGTATGCCATGCACTGGGTTCGGAACTCGTTGAACTTGGCATAAGGTGCAGACTCATGATAACCTTTCTGGTCGGTGGCAGGGAACATCTCCGTGTCAGGGGCTATTACGTAATACTCCAACTCGCCCATAGCCTGGAACTCCATACCTGTTACCTCGTTGAAGGAACGGCATGCCTTGCGCAGGGTGTTCTCGGGCGAACTCTCCAAGGGTTCACCGTCCTTGTTGAAGTATGAACAGAGCATGGACAGGGTAGGGATTTCCGCAAAGGGATCCAGGAAAGCAGTGCTGAAGCGTGGCAGGACATAAAGGTCGCTGCTGCCAGCCTCGATGAAGGGGAACAGACTGCTGCCGTCCACACGCTCTCCGCAGGTAAGTATGGCATCCAAATATGCCAGATTGTTTATCACGAAGTTCAGTGTCTTCAGTCTACCGTCACCGGCAGGGTACATGAAGTTCACCATTCTTATCTCGTTCTCCTCAATGAAGTGGACAATATCCGCCTTTGTGAATTCCTTGCATGGTTTACCCAGATAGGCAACCAACTTGTTGGGATTCATAGCAAGTTCTTTGTTCATAGTATGTATATTTGTATTTGTTGTATCCATTTGGGGAAGGAAAATTTCCTAAGTATTGTGTGCCATTTCAATTCTTGCACATATGCAAAGTTAGTGTTTTTTCGTATAAGGTGTGTAAAACCTAAGCAGAAATAATTGTTTTTATTCGTGATATTGCCTAATATCTGGCTTAGATGCTCTCTCTTTAATATAGTTAAGATATACCGCACGTCAATTTTAACTCCTATCTTTGTCCGATATCATATTGTTTTTGTTCCTGGTATTGACGTAACTTTGTCCTCGGTATTGTCTCGCCGAACAAATACTATATTCGCCCCTTGTCTTCTGTAAGACCGAATTTGCATCCCGTTTTTTCACTCGGTAGTATCTGCTCCCTTTTTTTTGTAGAGGGGGTGGAGAAGAGTCCTATATAATATAAATAATGTGTATTATTGCCTTTTCTTTCTTTTGTTGTCCCTTTTACACCCATTATTCGTCATTTTCTTAAAAAAACTTTCATGTTTCTTTGGTGGTTTCGGGAAAAGTCGTACCTTTGCACTCGCAAAACGGGAACGACCTCCTGCACGATTGGAGGGTGTGACGTTGCGCTGTAAAAGAAAGCGTTCTTTGAAAGATTTTCGTAGACAGAAATTGTAGTACAAGCGCCATATGTTATATATGGTGGAAATTCAAGATTATTGAACTTGTCGATTCCCTTTAGTCAGGTTGTCCAAACTAATTCAGATTACACTGAGTCTCTAT
>JAFYVX010000043.1 GCA_017558255.1 Bacteroidaceae bacterium | reverse complement strand
TTGGTGCCTCGGTGTTGTTAACGATGGCGTCAATCTCCTTCTTCTGCTCCTCCATGCCACGGAGGAATGCCTCGCGGTAGTTCTCGGTGGTAATCTTTTCAAATGGAGCAATCTCGTAGGGAGTGTTGAAGCGGCGCTCCAATAACGGATTTGAACTTTGTGCCATGGCGCTGAGCCCAATGCCCAGGGCCATGGTAGTTGCGATAATGATTTTCTTCATTGTCTGTACGATATATTTAAGTATTGTGTGATAATTCAGTAATTAACAGTTATCTATCTAATAACGTTAGTCATTGTCCATGGTTCGTCAGAAGGGCGACCGGGTGCTGGTTTGCCAGCTGTGGACTTCAATAACCATGCCATATTGCGGGCCAAGGTGCGCATCGTCTGCATACCTTCTGCATCAAGGGCAGATTCGCCTTCCGCACGGCCATAGACGATATTCCAGTACTGTGAGGTTACAATGGGCATGTTCATCATCTGGAAAGGCATGTTTAGGCACTCGAAGACGGCGGTTGCTCCACCTCTGCGACAAACGGCGATGGATGCGGCAGGCTTGCCGGAGATGCTTGCACCGTTGGAGTAGAAGGCGCGTTGGATGATGGAAAGCAATGCACCATTGGGTTGGCCGTAGTAGACGGGGGAACCGACAACCAAAGCATCGGATTCGGCAAACTTGGCAGAAATCTGATTGCAGATATCATCATCGAAAACACATTGGCCTAATCCCTTGGTCTTACATTGGCCACATGCACAACAACCTCGTATGGGCTTGTTGCCTATCCATATGATTTCACTCTCTATACCTTCTTCTTTTAGTTGGTGTTGTACCTCTGCCAAGGCCGTGGCGGTGTTGCCATTCTTGCGAGGACTTCCGTTTATCAATAAAACCTTCATGATTCTTATGTATTGTAGTTTAGTGTTTGACGTAATGTTATGTTCCGATAGTTTCTTCGAACATCAGATAGTGGCTTTCCGTCATTCCGAGGCGTCGGTAAACCTGTTGTGCGGAATGGTTGGTTCTGTCGGCATATAGACGCACTTGTGAAACACCGTTTTCCTTGGCCATATCCTTCAGGGTGGTGTACATGGCTCTGTACACGCCTTGGTTTCGGTATTCCGGCATGACGTAGACACTCTGTATCCACCAATACCACATGTTATTCCAATCACTCCATTCGCGTGTTACCATCAGACTGCCTATGGGTGTATCGTTTGCACGTGCAACGAGATAGGTGCCTTTCTGTTCATCGTTGATGGCAGAGGTTACACCAAGGGTGAGTCTGTCCATATCAAGCATCGTACCCTCCGATTCCATGGCCATGTCTGCCTGGAAGCGGACGATAGCCTCAATGTCAGAGGCCTTGCCTCGTGTTATTGTCAAATCAAGGTCTGTATTCATCAGTCTAAGAGTTTTTCTATCTTGCAGGGTTCAACATCTGACAACACTCTGCACAGATGGTCGAGGATGCGCTTTCGGGATTGACGGGGCGTACGTCCCTGTAACTGATCATCGTATGGGAAGAGGTCGGGGTACATGGCCTCTGGCGTGCAATAGCGTGCCAGCCCCCATCCGTAGGGTTCGCCCTTCTTGGATATGAGGTATTCAAAGTCGGCAATGCATACGTGTGTACCCATTTCCAATCCTGCTATCAGGGAATCGAAAGCCATGCCGTTTCTGGGATTCTCCATAGGGTTTGTTGGGTCGTCGGGGTTGAAGGTCCTGCGCTTGCGGCTGAGGGTGAATCCGCTTGCCTTCTTCAGTTGGCGTGATAGCATGGATTCGTTTTCCAACAGAACTTCGTAGATGTGGCGGGCATTCTTGTCCTGCTTCTTCAGCGGATAGCGAGAACGGCGCCAGTTCATGAAGTCGGGTAGCCATTCCAGGCTTACGAACCCTGCCTTGCCCTTGAAGAACTTGCCGTAGGCCGATTCCCAATTGGCAATGATGGGGCCCTTCCATCCCCAGGGACCATTGGGGAAGTCGTCGCCAAAGAGCAGCTCGGGCGGTGTCATCTCCTCGATGGAGAACCCAGAGATACCATTCTTGAAGAAAGGCAGGAAGCCCCATTCGCGGATAAGTTGCTCTATCTGTTCCTGGCGTTCTATGACGATACCGTATCTGTCTGTTGTGTTCATGTGTTTCTCGTTAGATGGGTGTTATTCCTTTCCCCAGCCCTTTTCGTCAAACCAGCGGGATTGGCTCAGAGGCAGTATCTGACCAAATCGTGACCATTCGGCATTGTTGCGGAACTGCTCCAGGTTTGAATCGGGGACATATAGTTTGCACTTGGAGAACTTGATAGGTGCATCCTTTATGCTCTTGGGCATCTTGAAGTAGTTGAGAGAGAGGAGATAGATGGTGTTGATTTTCCTGCAATGTGACAGGTGGAGAAAGAAATGTGTCTTTACGTTGTTTGGTATGGAAACTTCGCGTATGTTATTGGAATTAAGGAAGACATTGTCCTCTATTTGGGACAGTGTTGTACTAAGAAGTACCGTTTCCAATTGAGGACAGTTGGCAAATGCTTCACTACGGAGCCAGTTGAGGTTGCGTGTTATTATTGCCGTGCGAAGCGATGGGCAACCTTTGAAACTTTCCTTTCCTATAATCTTGCATTTTATGTTAACGGTTTCCAGTTCCTGATAGGAGCAAAAGGCATTATCTCCGATGGTAGAAACTACACCAGCCGAGCGTATGGTCTTGACATCATTTGCGGCAAGGGCATATTCATTTCCTGCGAAGTGCGTTTTGGGAAGTGTCAGGGTTCTTGTGTCCTTGTTGTAGAAACTCTTGTACCTTTCCTGTTCCTGGGCTTTCTGTCGTCTCTCTCTTTCTTCCTCTATGGCTTCCTCTCTTAGTCTTTGCTCCTGCTCTTGCCTATATGTCTCAGCTGAGTCATACTTTTTTGCAGGCTTGTCTAATTGGGGTATCGTAAAAATTATGAAAATACCGATATAAGGACCTATTATGCATAACAGCAGGCATAACAGAAAGGTGCTCAGGCTCTTGGAGCCTTTGGGGCCGTCATTGGCATGGGTTGTTCCCAAGTCGGGCATTGCTGGGCTGTGTTTGGCAATTTTTTCTTCCAATGCAGGAATGTAGAAGTGCATGTCCGATGTCTCCACGTAAAAGCCTGCTTCGCTACTGTCTATGCTATCAGTAGAGTCGGAATGGCGGAAGGCCCTGGAATATATGTCTGTTTCGGAAGTTTCTGTGTAGAAGTCGATATAGTCGAATCCTTGTTCATTGGAGGAGCGGATGGTGGAGACAATGCTATCTGCATCACTATCTTCATCATCGGTATATAGCAAAGTCGATTGCTTTGCTTCATTTGCCTTATCTGCTTGTTCGACATCCTCAACTTTATTGGATGTATTGATAAGCAATGCCTCGTATACCTCATCTGTATTATCCGTTTGAGGGTTTGCAGACAGGGGAAGCGGGGAGGTGTTGCTATCGTGCAGATACTCCCTTTCTTTGGATTTGTTGTTTTCGGCAAACAAAGATTTCAGGTTCTCCCAAAAACCGGGTTCGTTGTCCCTGGATTTGGAATTGTTCTCCTGCTTGTTGTAATTGCCTTCCGAACGTTTGTTGAACATCTTTACCTTACTTGTTTTCTTGATTGAACCAGTCGCACAATTTCGCCTACTACCAGCACGGGCATGGTCATGGCAGATATTGCAAGCCATTCATTTATGCTGAGGGGAACTACGTTGAACATCTTGCCACCGAAGGTGACGATGAGGTACTGGCCTACTACTATGAGTACAATCACCCACAAGAAACTCTTACTTTGCCACAATCCGGCAAAGGCGGAACGTCGGGTCATGAAGGCCTTGGCATTGAACATGTTCCACACCTGAAGCATGACGAAGAAGGTGAAGAACCAGCTGAGGGCCTGAGGAGACATGTATCCATTGTCCTGAAGGATTAGCAATGTTCCAACAAGAAGTAGGGTAAAGAATATACCCGTGCCGAATATGGCTCTTGCCATGGATTTGCTGATGATGAAGTCGCCGTTTTCTCCACTTCGGCGGGGACGGTCGCGCATCACACTCCAACTGGGAGGCAGGGATGCCAATGCTCCGGCGGCAAATGTGTCCATGATGAGGTTTACCCAAAGCATCTGTGTGATGGTGAGCGGAGAACCAGTGCCAATAAGCGAACCGATGAGCACTATGGCGCATGCAACAACGTTGATGGTAAGCTGGAATACGAGGAAGCGCTGTATGTTGCGGTACAATGAGCGTCCCCACATAACGGCCTGTACTATGCTGGAGAAGGAATTGTCCAGGATGGTTATGTCGCTTGCCTCCTTGGCCACAGATGTGCCGTCGCCCATGGAAAGTCCCACCTGAGCGGCTTTCAGTGCAGGGGCATCGTTGGTACCGTCGCCCGTTACCGCCACCACGGCATCCTGTCTTTGCAGGAGTTGTACCAGACGTTGTTTGTCTGTGGGTCGTGCACGGCACATTATCTTCAGGCTCTGTATGCGGTTGGCCGCTTCTTCGTCAGTCAGTGCTTCAAAGGCAGGACCCGTGATAATATTCAAGTCCGTGTCCTTTTCTGTCCAGATGCCAATCTGACGTGCTATTTCTCTGGCCGTGGCAGGGGTGTCGCCTGTGACAATCTTTATGTCTATGCCAGCCTTACGACATGCGCCTACGGCACGTGGCACGTCCTCACGGACAGGGTCCGATATGGCCACCACTCCCAGGTAGGTGAGGTCCTTGATAGATAACCATCCGTCCTTGTATGCAGTCTCTGCTTCCTTGTCGGTCAGAATCTTGTAGGCAAAGCCCAGTGTGCGCATTGCCTGGTTCTGGTAGGAGAGAAGCAGGGTCTCTATGTCGGAATGCATATCGGCAACAGGCCTGGTGCCGTTGTGCGTTGCTATATCCTTGCAATAGTCGAGCACTATCTCTGGTGCACCCTTCAAGTAAAGCACCTTGGCGCCCAAAAGGGGAGAGTCTACCACGGTGGCCATGTACTTGCGTTCGGTGGAGAAGGTAAGTTGGTTTACTATTTTGGCTTCTGAGCGCAACTTCTCATAGTCGTATCCGTTGGCATCAAGCCAGAGTAGCATGGCGGCTTCGGTGGGATTGCCCAATGTCTTTATGGCGCCGTCCTGTCGGTTCAGATTGGCGGTAGAGTTTACCGCTATGCCCTCACGTATGAGCATGCTTGCCTTATCCTCGGCAAGGCTCTGGTCTTTCAAAGGGAAGAACGATGTGGTATTTACGCGCATCTGGTTTTGTGTCAGTGTGCCTGTCTTGTCGGTACAGATGACGGTTGTGGCACCCATCGTTTCGCATGCATGCATCTTGCGTACCAGGTTGTTGGCCTTCAGCATGCGGCTCATGCTCAGTGCAAGACTCAGCGTAACGCTCATGGGCAGACCTTCTGGCACGGACACCACCACGAGGGTGACGGCTATCATGAAGTTGTTAAGGATGTGCTCCATGTAGTAGAAGTTGCCTGCATCTCCGCCCTGCATGAACACCTTTACGGTGAGCACCACGAAGGTAAGTGTGGCTACGATATAGCCAACCTTGCTTATCAGGTCGGCAAGACGCTTCAGTTGGAGTTGCAAGGGAGTGTCTATGTTGTTGTCCATCTGTGCTCCCTGGTTCACCTTTCCGTATTCTGTGGCATCGCCCACGGCAAGTACCTGCATGATGCCGTGTCCGTCCACCACGGTTGTACCACGCATTACGTGGTTGGAGGGGTAGGTGGCTTCAGTGTCGAACTCGGTCTCTATGGTTGTCTTGGATATCAGTGGTTCGCCTGTCAGCGTGGATTCGTTCACTTGCAGGGACACGGACTTCAGCAGGATGCCGTCGGCAGGAATCTCGTCGCCAGTGCCAAGCATGACGATATCGCCCACCACGATGTCTGCTCTGGTGGTCTCGCTGACGTGCCCGTTGCGGATTACAGTCACGGGAATGTCGTCATTCACCTGATTCAGTACCTCGAAGGCCTTGGCTGCCTTGGCCTCAAAGAAGAAGCCTATGGTGCTTGCCAGCATTATAGCAAAGAAAATGCCCACAGGTTCAATGAACGCCTCCAATCCTTTTTGATCGGGTCCCCAGCAATGAATCGCCGAGATAATCATGGCCAGCACCCATGCAAAGAGCAGGATGCGTATGATGGGATCCTCGAACTTCTCCAGGAATTGGATCCACAAAGATGTTTTCTTGGGTGGAGTGAGTATGTTGGTGCCGTATTGTCTTCTGCTTTCCTCCACCTCCTGCGAGGTAAGGCCTTTATGCAGTTCGCCTTGTTCCATAATGTCTGTATGTTTAAATTCAGGATACAAAGGTACATATTTTAACTGACTATATGGAAATATACATTATTATTATATGATTTCTTAACAAAAATAGAGACCTATGGTTCTTATTGCAGGTATCGTCCCCTTTCTCTTCGGAGACTTGTCCTGTAAAAAGAACCATAGGTCTAAATATATACCCTTATTGAATCAGGGAAATGCTTGTTAGTTGTGCTTGCGGCTATAGTACTCCAGACTTGTAGATGCCTTGAAGACTATCTTCTCCTTTGCCTCGATGGTAATCTTCTCTCCTGTCTGGGGATTGATACCCTGGCGCTCTGCCTGCTGTTTGATGGAAAAGCGTCCGAAGTCGGCAATGGCCACTTCCTCGCGCTCTTCTGTCAGTCGGTCGGCTATTACACCAAGTACGGTATCCACCATCAGTGCAGCATGACTCTTGGTGCTACCAGTGCGCTCGGCTACGGCTGTTATGAGTTCGCTTCTGTTCATTGTATTTTTCCTTGTATTGTTATTTAATTATTATTTTGTCACCTACGATATATACTCCGCTCGTTGTTTGGGTTGACACTCTACGACCGCTCAAGTCGAAGATTTCAGTTTTCCCCTTTCCGTTTTCCGTTTTCACCTCGTCGATGCCGGTGGGAACCTCAATGCCGCTCTGCTGGAATTCCCATGTACAAGCACCCCAGAAGGGTTTCATAAGCACATAGTTCCACACGTCGGGGTTGGTGTACCAACTGAAGTTTCCGCTTCCGTCTATGATGCAAACGCCTGACTTGCCGTCGAGGGTGCGCTCTTCCAGAGTCCATGCATAATCCTTGCCAACCTTCACCTTCTGGTCAACGGCATTTGAGGTGAGGTAAGCGGCGGTCTGTGTCTTCTTGCTATAGATGAAGACTGTGCCGTCTGTGTTCTTCTTGATGCGCCACAGATAGGTGTCGTCCTCGCTCTTAGAGGAGGAAATGCCTACGCTCTTGTCTGATCCTTTGTACTGGGCATATTTTCCAAACCATACATTGCGGATGTAATAGTAGTACTCTTCGCTCAGTGACTGGCTGATGGACACCTTGGGCATCTGTATGAACTGGTTGTAGAGAGCCAGGAACTCGTTGTACTTCTCCTCGGAGATGGCTCCCTCTGCCAGTGCTTTCTGGGCAGGGAGGATGATGCTCTGCTCGGCAAAGTCGAGGGCCTCCTGGGTGTAGTTGCCCATTTCGCCTGGCTGGGCGGTGATGAGGATGAGTTCGCACTTGTTGACAATACCCTTCAACTGTGCGCTGAAGTCGACAATCTCCACCACCTTCCATGTGCCGTTGTAGCAAAGCGCTGCCTCGTCCTTGGCATAAACCTCGCCTGAGAGTTCGGCGCTGAAGCGCTTCACCTTGCCGGTCATCTTGTCGCTGTATCCGCTTACAGAAGACAGGGTGACTACACCGGGGATGTAGGTGAAGTTCTTGGTGGCGATGGTGGCCTTGTCCATGCGTATGGGAGTGCCGCCGTTTTCCACCATTTCCAATGCGGTATTGTAGCTGCCCATCTTCACGAACTTGCCTGTGCAGAGGTTCTTGAGCAGATAACCGCCATCGGTGGCAACGAACTGCCAGAGTTCCTCAGGCTCTGTCTGGGGAGTGAAGTGGAAGCGCACGCCACTGCCTTTCTGGTACATGGTGGAACCCTCGTACTGACGCTTGTAGTAGGTAGAGGCAGAGACTATCTGGTAGGTCTTGCCTTCCTGAGGCTGGACAACCTCGGTAGATTTGTAATCGCTGATTGCCTGAGCAAGGGCGCTCACATCCTCACCGTCGGTGCTTTCCAGGGCGTTCTTCAAGGCATCGTATACCTCGGCCGAGGGATAGCCCACACCGCCACGCACGCTCTTGGCAAGAATGTCCTCTGCCTCCAGGATGGTGCTTTCCTGCTCGGTGTATTCCTTGGGTTCTATGAAGTGCTTGGCATACTGATAGTCGAGGAGGTCGAAGATTTCGTCATGTGTCTGAAGGCGGCGGTAGAACGATGTCCAGTCCTTCTTGCTTGTTGGCAACCAACCAATCTCGGATACTGCCAGCATACGGGGCAGAAGGCAATATTCCACCTCGTCTATATCATTACAGGTCTCTGTCCACATGTTGCACTGTACGCCCAGGGCAAAGTCTTCCTTGCCGCTGAGTGCGCTCAGA